>QOAB01000128.1 GCA_003978285.1 Candidatus Thioglobus sp. | reverse complement strand
AAAATGCACACACTCAGAAGAAAAGATGGCTTGAGTGGCTTTACCAAACGCAGTGAAAGTGACCATGATGTATTTGGTGCTGGGCATTCGTCCACTTCAATTAGTGCGGCGTTGGGTATTGCCATCGGCAACAAAGTCAATCAAGTTAATCACAAATCCATTGCAGTTATTGGCGATGGCGCGCTGACTGGCGGCATGTCGTTCGAAGCACTCAATCATGCCGGCGATTCAGACGCCGATTTACTCATCATTCTGAATGATAATGACATGAGTATTTCTAAAAATGTGGGGGCGATGAATAAGTATCTGACTAAGCTCATTTCTGGCAAAGTCTACTCCACTATGAAATCTAAGTCCCTAGGTTTTTTAGAAAAAATGCCAATGATTCATGAGTTTGCCAAACGTTCAGAAGAGCACCTTAAAGGCATGGTATTGCCAAGCACCTTATTCGAAGAATTAGGCGTGGATTACTTTGGCCCTATTGATGGTCACGACCTACCTATGTTGGTTAAAACCTTACAAAATCTAAAGCAGCTAAAAATGCCAAGGCTATTACACATTATCACCAAAAAGGGTTATGGCTTAAAAACCGCAGAGAATGACCCTTGCAAATTCCATGGTATCGCCCCTGCCGAAAGTAACAGTTCCACGTTACCAAGTTATAGTTCTGTTTTTGGCCAATGGTTACTCGATACCGCTACTAATGATTCAAAATTAATGGCCATTACCCCAGCCATGTGTACTGGATCAGGCATGAGTGAATTCGAGGTCAAGTTTCCTGACCAATATTTTGATGTGGGTATCGCCGAACAGCATGCCATTACTTTTGCAGGCGGTCTAGCCACTCAAGGTTTAAAGCCTGTAGTTTCAATTTACTCAACTTTTTTACAGCGAGGTTATGATCAGCTAATCCACGATATTGCACTGCAAAATTTAAATGTGTTATTTGCTATTGATCGTGCTGGCTTGGTGGGGGCCGATGGCGCAACACATGCAGGTAGTTTTGATTTAAGCTTCTTAAGGTGTATCCCTAATTTAATCATTATGGCGCCTAGTAATGCAGTTGAAATGTATCAAATGCTAAATAGCGCTTATCAGCTTGATGGCCCGGTTTGTGTGCGTTATCCTCGAGGCACTTCTTTAATTAAAGATTACACTAACAACAACACAATAGAAATTGGCAAAGCTAACATTGCTAGAATTGGCAAAAAAATCGCAGTCTTTGCCTTTGGCACAACACTTGACCAAGCACTCATTGCAGGAGAAGATCTGGATGCAACCGTCGTTGATATGCGTTTTATTAAGCCTTTAGATGAGTCCTTGATTTTAGATCTTTCTAAAACACACCAGCAACTTATTACAATTGAAGATAATGCAATTACAGGAGGTGCTGGAAGTAGTGTTAGTGAATTATTACATGCACATAAAATCAATACAACGCTCACCTTATTAGGGCTGCCGGACAGCTTTACTGAGCAAGGCTCACAAGAAGAGCTATATACTTTGTACGGCTTAGATGCAGATGCTATTATTCGGGCCGCTCAATCATGAAAAAAACACTTAAACGATTTAGTCCCGACCCGGAAACTTTAAAAAATCACAAGCATTTAGGTTGGTTATCTAAGCATTTACATGATCGTAGTTTGTGGAATTTTAATCGACGATCTATTTCTAAAGCATTCGCAGTAGGTTTATTTTGTGCTTTTGTTCCTGTGCCTTTTCAAATGATATTAGCAGCTCCTGCTGCGGTTATTTTCTCAGCAAACCTGCCTTTATCAGTCGCCTTAGTGTGGATTACCAATCCAGTCACCATGCCACCTATTTACTACGGATGCTATAAATTAGGCGCCTGGATACTAGATGTTGAAGTTCAACAAGACTTTGTTATGTCGCTAGAGTATGTTTGGGAAGTGTTTGGGGTTATTTGGCAGCCTTTCTTACTGGGCTGTCTGGTTGTTTCTACTGTCAGTGCTTTTGTTGGCTATTGGGCAATTCAGCTAATCTACCGCTTTAAAGCTTATAAAAGAGCTAATCGTTAAACTAACTGTGTTTTAATTGAGATCGTATTTGCGCCTCTAACTCGTCAACCAAACTGGCATTCTCAATTTTAGAATGTGTTTTACCATTGATATAAAGTAAGTTTGGACTGCCACCTGTTAGACCTACAGAAACGGCTTTCGCCTCACCTGGACCATTAACCACACAACCAATCACTGCCACATCAATTGGATCAACAATATCCTCAAGGCGTGATTCTAACTCATTAACCACCGAAATCACATCAAACTTTTGGCGTGAACAAGACGGGCAAGCAATGAGATTAACACCCTTCTTACGTAAATGCAGAGATTTTAAAATATCAAAACCTACTTTAACTTCGTCCACTGGATCAGATGCTAATGACACACGAATAGTATCGCCAATTCCTTCAGAAAGCAATAAACCTAAACCAATAGCAGACTTCACCGTACCTGCTCTAAATGAGCCGGCTTCTGTAATACCTAAATGCAATGGATTATCAATTTGTGAAGCCAATTGTTTATAAGCAAACACAGTCATAAATATTTCAGAGGCCTTAAGAGATATTTTAAAATTATCAAAATTAAGCTTATCTAAAATATCAATATGTCTAAAGGCTGATTCGACCATAGCCTCTGGTGTTGGCTCGGTGTATTTTTTTTGCAAATCTTTTTCTAATGAGCCGGCGTTAACGCCAATTCTGATAGGGATGTTATGATCTTTAGCTGATGCTACTACCTCTCGAACCCGATCTGCTCGACCAATATTTCCAGGATTAATACGTAAACAATCAGCACCGTATTCTGCCACTTTAAGGGCGATTTTATAGTCAAAATGAATATCGGTAATCAGTGGGATACTGGCTTGTTTTTTAATTTCTCTAAAAGCTTCTGCAGCCTCCATGGTCGGTACTGAGACACGCACTAAGTCTGCACCAGCATCTGCAATCGATTGAATCTGTGCAAGTGTCGCCTCAACATCACAAGTATTTGTATTGGTCATACTTTGTACAGAAATTGGTGCGTCACCACCAATGGCAACATTACCTACAAAGATTTGTCTAGATTTTCTTCTACTAATGGTATGGATGGGTTTCATGGATTTTCTCGATTATAAGTTTGCATCACTTCATCTAAGTTCTCTAACATTTTAGGTGTTTTTTGTTTACTCTGAATAGGTGTAATAACAACAGGGATTGTCTCTACGGCTTGATAAATTTCAGGTTCGCTAATCACAATCAAGGTTGATTTGGGTTTTTCTAAACTTTTTTTCTGATCAAGATACCAATAAGAAAACACACCCATCAACAATAAAAACAAAACCCATAATTTAAACTTATGATTACTTTTTTTTTCTCTAGGGTAGTAATCAATGCCATCTATCATGTTTGTGTGCGTTTGGTTTTATCTACCACCTTTCCTGCCAATTGGCCGCAAGCTGCATCTACATCTTCGCCACGGGTTTTACGAGTCATTGTACGGATACCGTTATTAAATAAAACATCTTGAAAAGCTTCAATTGTAGCTGTTTTTGAAGTTTTATATTGGCTTTCTGGAAAGGGGTTAAAAGGAATTAAATTCACCTTAGCTGAAACGCCTTTGAGTAATTTTGCCAATTGCTTGGCTTGACGAATGCTATCATTCACCCCTTCTAACATCACATATTCAAACAAAATATGTCGCTCTTGAGTACCTGCGGTTAAGTAATTTTGACAGGCAGCCATCAATTCATCAATGGGGTATTTTTTATTAATTGGCACCAGCTCATCGCGTAAAACATCATCAGCTGCATGTAAAGAGATTGCCAAACTTACAGGTGTAGTGTCTGCCATACGTAATAGTGCCGGCACAACCCCTGAAGTTGATATGGTTACCTTACGCCGTGATAAGCCAAAAGCCCAATCATCCAAAAGCAAATCACAAGCATCATAAACTGCTTTTTCGTTCAACAAAGGCTCACCCATTCCCATAAACACCACATTAGAAATGCGCTTACCTTTATTACTTAAATATAGCTGGGCAACCATAACTTGACCAATAATTTCAGCAGTTGTTAAATTACGGTTAAAACCTTGCGCACCAGTTGAGCAAAAAGTACAAGCCAAAGCGCAACCAACCTGCGATGAAATGCAAAGTGTGCCTCGATCTTTTTCAGGGATGTAAACCGTTTCAATATGGTTATTTTGACCTAAATCAATAACCCATTTAATCACGCCATCGAGAGAGAAAATCTGCTTAGCAATATTCGGTAATTCTAAGGTTGCCACTTCACTCAATTTTTCCCTGAGACCTTTACTCAGATTTAACATCTGATTAAAATCTAACTGATCTTTATGGTAAACCCATTGCATAAGTTGCTTAGTTCGATAAGGTTTTTCACCCAATTCAGCAAAGAAATTG
>QOAB01000044.1 GCA_003978285.1 Candidatus Thioglobus sp. | reverse complement strand
TAATGGATAAGTGGTTTGCTGCTCAAGCATTGGCAGCTGGAAATGGGGTGGATGATATCAAGCAATTAATGCAACATGCATTATTTTCATTTAACACGCCGAATCGATTGCGTAGTGTCGTTGGTAGTTTTGCCAGTAATTTTGTTGGGTTTCACAATCAGCAAGGTTATGAATTACTCACCGAGGTGATTATTAAGCTCAACACTTCTAACCCACAAATTGGAGCACGACTGGTAAGTATTTATAACCACTGGAAGCGTTACACCCCTGAATTACGCGAACTACAAAAACAACAACTAGAAGCTATTTTGGCCACGGATCATTTATCGAATGATATTTTTGAGATTGTACAAGCGGCACTCGCACCTTAAATTATTGTAATGAAAATACAAACCTTAAGTCAACTTCTTACCGATCAGTCGTTGACTCTATCAGTGGCAGAGTCTTGTACAGGTGGCAGTTTGTCAGCCTTATTAACCAGTGTCTCAGGTTCCTCTACTTATTTTGACCGAGGTTATATCACCTATAGCAATCAAGCAAAGATGGATATGCTTGATGTTGATGCCGAAGTTTTAGGGCGGTTTGGCGCTGTGAGCGAACAAATAGCTTTTGAGATGGTTAATGGTGTGATTCAAAATTCTCATAGTGATATTGCTGTTTCGATTACCGGTATCGCTGGCCCAACAGGTGGCACAGTAGAAAAGCCAGTGGGCATGGTGTGTTTTGGTTTTTACGTTAAAGATAAGCACTTTGTTAAGACTCAACACTTTTCAGGTGATCGAGAAACCGTGGTGGCCAGTAGTGTTGATTTTGTTATACAGACTTTAGTCGATGAACTATCCGCATAAATTTAGCGTTGCACCAATGATGGATTGGACTGATCGACATTGTCGATATTTTTATCGCCTAATGTCTAAACATGCACAACTCTACACTGAGATGATTACCAGTAAGGCTATTTTACATGGTGATAAAAAGCGCTTACTAGACTACCATAAAGATGAACATCCGCTGGTATTGCAATTGGGTGGCAGTGACTCAAGCGAGATGGCACAGTGTGCCAAGATTGCCCAAGATTGGGGTTATGATGAAGTTAATATTAATGCCGGCTGTCCATCAGATAGAGTGCAATCAGGAAGCTTCGGTGCTTGTTTGATGAACACGCCGAAAATAGTGGCACAGTGTGTTGATGCCATGAAACAAGCGAGTGATTTACCCATCACTCTAAAGTCTCGTATTGGTGTTGATGACATGGAAAGTTATGAAGAATTGGTTAACTTCGTTACTACGGTTGAGCAGGCAGGCTGTGATACGTTTATCATTCATGCGCGTAAGGCGTGGTTAAAAGGCTTAAGTCCAAAAGAAAATCGTACAGTACCACCACTCAATTACGATTGGGTGTATCAAATTAAGCAAGATTTCCCCAAATTAACTATTGGCATTAATGGTGGCATTAATCACTTAGAAGATGCACTCAATCATTTAGAGAAGGTAGATAGCGCCATGCTTGGAAGGGTGATTTATCATCAACCTTATCTATTAACGCAAGTTGATAAGGAAATTTATCAACAAAACACACTAAGAGTGAGTCGTGAACAAGTATTATTAGACTTTATTGAATACATGAAAAATCAAAGTGATCAAGGGGTGCCGATTCGCTCAATGACACGACATATTTTAGGTTTGTACCATGGACAACCCAATGCCAAGAAATTTCGACGATTATTAAGTGGCGCCACGGTTGAATTAGGTCATTTGTATGAGTGGTTAGAATTTATAGAGTCAGAACAAGAATATAAAAATGGCTGATAGTAATTTTATTGTAAGTGTTGATATTGGCAGTCGTAAGATTGTTGTTTTGCTTGCTGATGAAGAAAATGGAAAGTTCACTGTAACTGGACATGCTATAGGAGATTCGGCTGGCGTCAAAAAAGGTGTTATTGTTGATGTAGATCAAGCAAGTCAGGCCATTAAAAAAGTAGCAGAAGCTGCTTGTTTAAGTTGCGATATTAAAAGTATCTTTAATGTCAGTACAAATATCTCTGACCCACACCTAACCGTGATTAACCGAGATGGACATACCTTTCTACCGACAAATGAAGTTAGCGAAGGCAATGTGAAATCTGCTGTTAAAAATGCTTGCGGTATTCCAACGCCTACTAATAAACAAGTTATTAGTAGTGTTATTAATCATTTCACATTGGACAAAGATTCAACCACTCATCAGGGTGTTGTTACTAAATATCCTATTGGTCAAACAGCAACTAATTTAGAAGTTAATATGCATATTGTGACAGTATCTAATCAATGTGTAAGTGCAATCGAACAAAGTATTCACGGTAGTGGTTTTGGCTTGAATAATATTGTGCTAAACTCAATGGCAAGTAGTGAGGCTTATATTACGCAAGACGAAAAAGATAGCGGTGTTTGTTTAGTTGACAT
This sequence comes from Candidatus Thioglobus sp., assembly GCA_003978285.1. The sequence goes on along the minus strand of QOAB01000044.1, from coordinate 1,991 downwards.
AGGTGCTGGCGTGACCAATTTATCTGTTTTTACTAAAGGTGGTATTACTTATAGTGCGGTTATCCAAGAGGGCGGCGATCAAATTACTGAAGATATTGCCTATGCATTTGACACCTCTTTTGAAGAGGCTGAGCGTTTAAAGCTTGAGTATGGGAATGCACAAGTAAAATCTATTCGAGAAGATAAATTGGTTCCGTTTCAACAGATCGATGACGATGATGACCCTGATCAAAGTGAGCGCTATTTATCACAACAATCGTTAGTTGAAGTGATTGAGCAATCTTATTCGACTATATTTTCTTCAATTAAAAAAGTTTTACAATCTCAAAAACTTGATCGTTCACTAAAATCTGGCTTTGTTTTGGCGGGTGGTGGTGCTAAGATTAAGGGTTGTGATATGCTAATGCTAAGCTGCGTTACTGTTAGAACTAAACTTGGGCGTATTAATGTTGATAAAATTACAACTAAAAAGCTACAATTTGAAGATAGCCTTAAAGATCCTGCTTATGCTTGTGCTTTAGGATTATTATTGTTTGAGCCTAACGAGTCTGATTTTAACTTTAGAGGTAAACAAGCAAACAAGCAAGCAAATATTTTGAGTAAAATTAGAGATCACCTTAGTACAAAACTTTAGTATATTTATGATCAAACAAAGAACAATTAAAAAAACCGTTAAAGCACGTGGCATCGGTATTCACAGCGGTGGTGTGGTTAACATGACATTAATTCCTGCTGAGATTGATCATGGTGTGGTTTTTAGGCGTATGGATGTTGGTGGTAAGTTGGTTAGAGCGCACAATGCCTTTGTCAACGAAGTCGTGCTTTCAACCGGTCTTGAAAACCAAGGGGTTAAGGTTTCTACGGTTGAACATTTGATGAGTGCTTTTTCAGCGCTGGGTATTGACAATATTTTGGTAGAGCTAGACTCTTTTGAAGTGCCAATTATGGACGGTTCTTCAGCACCATTTATTTTTTTGGTGCAATCTGCTGGTATTGAAGAGCAAGATATGCACAAGCGTTTTTTTGTTATTAAAGACACTGTTAGAATTGAAAATGGAGATTCTTGGGCGCAGGTTTCCCCTTATGAAGGTTTTAAAGTAACACTTGAAATTGATTTTGATCATAAGAAAGTGAAAGAAAGCGGGCAAAAACTCAGTATTGATTTTGCTCAACAGTCCTATTTAAAAGAAATTTCTCGTGCTAGAACCTTTGGCTATATGAAAGATGTAGAGATGATGCAACGGCAAAAATTAGCACTTGGTGCGAGTATGGATAATGCCATCGCACTCAGTGATGACGATGTTCTTAATGAAGATGGTATGCGCTATCAAAATGAATTTGTCAAACACAAGATTTTAGATATTGTGGGCGATTTATATTTATTAGGTTCTAATCTTATCGGTCATTACGAAGGCTATAAAACCGGCCACTTATTAAATGATCAATTATTATCGGCCATTCTTGAAAGACCAGATACTTGGTCAATTGAAACATTTGAATCTGAAGATTCTCCAATTCAATTCTACTCCGAAGATTGGCAAAATTCCTTATAAACTGCTAGTTGTATTAAGTACACCTTAGGTATAATCTGAAGGCTTTTATTCTTTCAAAGAAGTGATGAAGTTAAATGGTGCGCAAATACTAATTGATTGCTTGAAAAGTGAAGGTGTGAAGCACATCTTTGGATACCCGGGTGGGGCAGTTCTACACATCTACGATGCATTAAATGTTTGTACGGTAATTGATCATATTTTGGTTCGTCATGAACAGGGTGCTGTGCATGCTGCAGATGGTTATGCCCGCACTAGTGGTAAATGCGGTGTAGCACTCGTCACCTCGGGACCTGGTTTGACTAATGCAGTTACAGGTATTGCCACTGCGTTTACAGACTCTATTCCAATGGTGGTTGTTTCTGGCCAAGTACCTTCTCCAGTAATCGGTAGTGATGCCTTTCAAGAGGTTGATGCAGTCGGTATTACGCGTTCATGTGT
>QOAB01000149.1 GCA_003978285.1 Candidatus Thioglobus sp. | reverse complement strand
GGGCTTTTTTTTGCCACATATAGAGTAACACGATCATTTATTATCCATTATCGGTAATAAAGAGAAAAAGGGTATAAACCCTTTAAGGAATAGGTTTTTGAATCATTTATGAATCAAATAAATCACATTTTAATGTCAATTCAGCACGTGTGTGTTGAACCTCTATACGTGGAAAAAAGTCCATCAACAGGACTAAACCATGAACCATATTTTAATCAATGCAACTCACAAAGAAGAGATCCGAGTTGGCATTGTCAAGAACAAAAAACTCACTGATCTCAATATAGAAACCAGCCTTAATCAAAAAAATAAAGGCAATATTTACAAAGGGAGAATCTCCCGAGTCGAGCAATCTTTAGAAGCTGCTTTTGTTGATTACGGCAAAGAAAGACAAGGCTTCCTACCCTTTAAAGAAGTTGCAGAAAGTCTCTATAACGGCGCTAAAGCCAAAGGTGACAAACTCACTATTTCCGATGTTCTTAAAGAAGGACAAGAGATTATTGTCCAAGTTGAAAAAGAAGAACGTGGCAACAAAGGTGCTGCTCTAAGTACTTACATCAACCTGGCTGGCGCTTACATGATCCTAACGCCAAATAATCCAAAAAGCCACGGTATTTCAAGACAAATCATTTCAACAGAAAGGCAATCGTTAAAAGAAGTTATTCAACAAATTACCATGCCAGATAACTCTGGTTTGATCATTCGCACGGCTGGATCTGGCAAAAGTTTAGAAGAGTTGCAATGGGAGGTTGATTACTTATCAGAGTTATGGGGTTCAATTAATAGCGCTGCAGAAAAACGCTCGGCACCTTTCTTAATTTACCAAGAAAGTGACATTGTAATTCGCACCCTGAGAGACTACTTACGCGAAGATACGGACAGTGTCATTATCGACGACTTAGAGACTTTTCAAAATGCCAAGGAATTCGTTAGTTTTGTTTTGCCTCATTATCTAGATCGCATTAAATTATTTGATGTTTCTGAGCATTCTTTGTTTAATCACATGGGTGTTGAAAACCAAGTCAGAAGCGTGTTTAATCGTGAAGTATCCCTACGCACAGGTGCAACCATTGTTTTTGATACAACCGAAGCGCTAACAGCAATTGACATCAACTCTGCTCGTGCAACCAAAGGTTCTGATATTGAAGAAACCGCTTATAACACCAATCTAGAAGCTGCTAAAGAGATTGCTATCCAATTACAACTACGTGATATTGGTGGCCTAGTGGTTATTGACTTTATTGATATGTCAACTGAAGAACATCGAAGATCAATTGAAAAATCCATGGAAAATGCCACAAATTCAGATCGTGCGCGCATTCAAATTGGTACAATTTCACAATTTGGTTTACTCGAAATGTCAAGACAGCGCTTAATGAGCTCAGTCACTGAATCAGTCGAAAAATCTTGCCCTCAGTGTCATGGTAGCGGCTCCACGCCAACAGTACCAAGCTTGGCATTAACCGTACTAAGACAATTGGAAGATGGTTGCAACGCTTCCAGCCAAACACAGCGTATAACCATTCAATCTAGTGTTGATGTTATCACTTATATACTTAATGAAAAGCGTAGTGATATTGCCCGATTAGAAAACAAGCATGAAATCAAAATCACGCTATTACCTAATCCTTATATGCAATTCCCTAACTTTAATATCACTAAACAAAAAGGTGATAAAAAACAACAACACAAGAGTTACCAAGGCATCTCTAAGCCTCAATATAATTTATCTGAAAATGGTTTAACCGATACAACTGAAGATCCAGTCATCGATATGAATCGCCCAGCGACGCGTGTTCCTGAAAAGAAACAACTCACATTGCTTGAGAAGATTAAAAAGGCGCTGTTTGGCACTAAGAAAAAGAAGCCTAATAAAAAACGCCCTAATCAGAATAATCAAAATCGCAATAGGAATCGCAATAGGAATCGCAATAGGAATCGCAATAGGAATCAAAATACAGGACAGGATAACAACCAAAACAAAGGGCAAAACAAGCCTCAAAATAAAAATCAGAAGCCGAAAAATAAGCCTCAAAATAAGCCGCAAAATAAGCCTCAGGAGAAAGCAGCAGATAAAGCTAAGTCAAATCCACAAAACAAAGCTCAACAAAAGCCAAAATCTGAAGAAAAGCCTAAGTCTCAGGAAAAACCTAAGACTGAAAATGCAGCATAATGATGGATCGTTATGGTGTTTTTGGTAATCCAATAGAGCACAGTTTATCGCCCATCATTCATACCCAGTTTGCCAAACAAACTGGGTTAAACATTCAATACGATAAGATTCTAGCGCCCATAGATGACTTTGCACACAGCGCAAAGTCTTTCATCGATCAAGGCGCTAAAGGCTTTAATATTACTGTACCTTTTAAAATAGAAGCTTTTAATCTGGCAACTGAGCTTAGTCTTAATGCTCAAACTGCAGGTGCGGTAAACACTATCAAAGTCAACGGCAATAAACTTATTGGTGAAAATACAGATGGTACCGGCCTGGTTAATGACTTAACCAAAAACCTGAACATTGATCTTAATAATAAAATTGTACTAATTCTTGGTGCAGGTGGCGCTACGCGCGGTATCTTATTACCAATACTAAAGCAACAACCTAAACGCCTCATGATAGCCAATCGAACGGCATCTAAGGCCAAACAATTGGCACTTGATTTTTCTAGTTATGGAAAAACATGCGGTTTTGGTTTAGACAAAATTAAAGACGCACCAGTTGATATTATTATTAATGCTACCAGCGCCTCACTAGATGGGCAAATGCCAACCATTGCCAATGGCGTGGCTAATGGTGCCATTTGTTATGATTTGATGTATGGCATGCAAACACCGTTTATGGATTGGGCAAAAGTCAATAATGCCAAAATGATTGTCGATGGGTTAGGTATGTTAGTCGAACAAGCAGCAACGGCTTTTGAATTTTGGACCGGTAAACAACCCAACACCCAAGAAGTTATTAAAAATCTAAGGCGCTAAACGTTCTATTACCCAATTATCAGCTTCTTTTTTATAAACAAACCGATCGTGTAATCGATTTTCTCTACCCTGCCAAAATTCAATGGTGTGTGGCACCACACGATAACCACCCCAAAAATCCGGCAAGGGCACTTCACCTTTGTTAAACTTGGCTTTCATAGATTCAAACTGAGTTAACAATACTTGTCTAGATGACAATTGTGAGGATTGATTAGATGCCCAAGCACCAAGCTGAGAATCTTTTGGACGTGAAGAAAAATATTTAATAGAATCAAACGTTGATATTTTTTCAACCACACCAGAAATCTTTACTTGTCTTTCCAGGTCTAACCAAGGAAACAATAACGCCGCTTTTGGGTTGCCTGTAATTTGTTTTGATTTCTTAGAATTATAATTAGTAAAAAATACAAACCCTTGCTCATCAAATGATTTTAATAACACAGTCCTAATACCAATTTCATCACTGTCTGCGGTAGCAAGGCTCATGGCATTTGGTATAGTCAACTCTGCTTGAGTTGCTTGCTCTATCCAGGTTTCAAATTGCACAAATGGATTGCTATTAAGCTCAGTACGCGTTAGGCCATTACTAGTAAATTCACGTCTTAACTTTATCAGATCAACACTCATACTTTAAAAGGGGAGAAACTTGTTTTTCTTAGCTTCGGTTAAATGATTTGAAATCAAATACTTAATCGGTGGAAAATGTTCTGCAAACTTAAGTACGAATCGTCTCACTTGCTTAATCACTGGTGCATCATTGGTAAATAAAGCCACAATACCATTGGTACCAAAAAACATCAATCGGGTTAAATTAATATGCTTTTTCTCAAACAATTTAAGCAATGATGCTGAGCCAATATCTTGCCCATGAGCACAGGCCTCTTTAATTAATGTTGCTAAGATATCTTGTCCTCTTAAACCTAGATTAAACCCGTGCGCAGTCACCGGATGCATGCCTACTGCCGCATCACCAATCAATGCAAAACGATTAGCAATAAAGGTTTGTGCATGTACAGCTACCAAAGGGTAAGAGTGGCGTTCGCCCGATTGTGTCATTTGCCCCAATTCGCCTCTAAAATCTTTTGTTATTTTGGCGTTAAAATCTGTCTCAGACATATCCAACATGGCTTGAGACTTATCTGTAGTGACGGTCAAAACAACAGAGGAAGCATTACCCACCATTGGCAATAAAGCTAGAGTTTGTCCATAATCAAAGCATTCTAAGGCAATGTTGTTGTGTGTGTTCTCGTGCTCCATTTTGGTTACGATCATCACTTTAGAGAAATCTTTCATCAGTGCAGGTATGCCCATTTTACGACGAATGCTTGAAAAACGACTATCAGCTGCTATCACCAACTTGGCATTGATTGTAGCACCATCAGCAAATAATACAGCTGAATGATCTTCAAGATATTCCACATTGTCCACCATTGCTTCTGTCATTAAGGTGATATTATCAGCCTGCTGAACACGTTGATATAATGCTTGTCGAACCTG
>QOAB01000109.1 GCA_003978285.1 Candidatus Thioglobus sp. | reverse complement strand
AAACTAAAAAACCCACCTTTCGGTGGGTTTTTTATTGGTATTTATGTGTTACTAGTCACGCGTAAACAAAGCGTAGATCACAGCAACTGCTGCTAAACCTACTAAACCATGCGAACCAAGGCTAGCAACAATACCAGTAATAGTGCCGATTACATCGCCACCAATAAATGGTACGCCTGCAGCGCCAGTACCGAAAATCACTTGAACCACAATAGCTAAAGCAATTAAAGCCATACCGGCTTCAGTTAGTTTTTTGATTGTACCGATAATAGTATCAAACATATTTTCCCCTCTTTAATTATAAAAACCCCAACCTTTGTGGTTGGTTATTACTTTTTTACTATAAAAAACAAGTTTGTCAAGGTTATTTGATGAACAATTGCAATTTATTGAAAAATATGAACAAAAATTGGATAAAAGTTGTAAATTTACAACAATAAAACCCTTACAGAGTAAGGGATAACGCTATTCCAATGAAAATAACCATGCCGATGAAATTATTATGCAAAAAAGCTTGAAAACAGGCTGTTTTCTCTCTATTTTTAATCATTTTTTGATGAAAAATCATTAAAAATGCAGTTAAAATCAGTGAAATATCGTAATAAATAGCTAAATTGAAAATTTCTGAAATTTTTAAAAGCAGCAAAAATAAGCAAATTTGAAGCATTCCAATGAGCAATTTATCAAATTTTGCAAACAATACCGCTGTTGACCTCACCCCAATTTTTAAATCCTCTTCCCGATCTGCCATCGCGTACATAGTGTCATAAATTACTGTCCAAATAACCGTTGCAACAAATACCCACCAAGCACCATCAGGCACGCTACCATTCGTTGCAGCAAATGCCATTGGTACACTCATGGCAAAAGCCAAGCCAAGTACAAACTGAGGCAAGTGTGTCCAACGCTTAGTAAAGGGGTAGAGTATCGCTAGCCCTGCAGCAATAAAGGCTAACTGAATGGTTAGGCTATTGGTCATCAGCACCAAACCAAAAGCAATGAGCATTAAGATGAAAAATAAAATCAAAGCAGACTTAGCTGTAATTTCACCCGAAGTGATTGGGCGATGTTGCGTACGTTCAATCAGCTTGTCAATTTTTCGATCGGCATAGTCATTAATCACACAACCAGCCGAACGCATGATGGTAACACCTAATACAAATATAATTATCAAATCTAACCGAGGCCATCCATCTGCCGCTAAAAATAACGCCCATAGGGCTGGCCATAATAGCAAATAAATGCCAATGGGTTTATCAAGACGCATAAGACGAAAGTAAGCATTCATAATTGTTTTATGAAATCTTGCAAGTCTTGCGTTAATGGTGCTTGTACTTTTTGAATCTCATTCGTGAGTGGGTTGGTAAATGTGAGTTGATGTGCATGTAAAAATAAACGCTTCAAACCTTTTGTTTTTATCTCAGCATCAAATCTTGGGTCGCCATATTTATCATCGCCAGCAATCGGATGGCCTGCGTGTTTAGCATGTGCGCGTATCTGGTGGGTGCGCCCAGTTTCAATCAACACTTCGACCAGTGACGCTTCAAAATCTTGTTGATGAAAATTTTTTAGTGGCTGAAAATGACTAATCGCTTCTTTGCCCTTGGCATCAACCACGGTATATCTCGAATTTTGATATAACGGTGCATCGATGGTATGACGTTTTTTACTCCAAGTGCCTTTAACTAAAGCGGTATAACGTTTTTCCATTTGATGTTGGGCGAGCTGTTCGTGAAGATTTTTTAAAACACTACGTTTCTTTGCAATGAGCAAGATACCCGAGGTTGCCCGATCGAGTCGGTGTACTAATTCAACCGGATCTTTATACATGCTACGCAAAGCTTCAATCACGCCAATGGTTACACCACTGCCACTGTGCACAGCCAAACCACTTGGTTTATTAATAATCAACAAGCCTTTGTCTTCATATAGAACACTGTCAGTCAATAATTGTTTCAGATTATCTGATGCTTCAACTTGTCCTGATTCTGATACTCGAATCGGTGGGATACGCACTACATCGTCTAGTTGTAATTTGTATTCTGCCTTTTTTCGCCCCTTATTTACCCGCACTTCGCCTTTACGAATGACTCGGTAAATGTGTGACTTTGGCACACCCTTTAGATGCTTTAGTAGATAGTTGTCTAGACGCTGACCTTCGGAAAATTCATCAACGGTTTGAAAAGAAACCGCCACTATTTTGAGAAAAATAAATCGTTAAAATTCTGCGTAGTTTGTTGCGCAATATTATCAACACTGGCTCCGCGTATTTCCGCCAATTTTTCAGCTACATAATACGTATAAGCAGGTGAGTTTGCTCTACCACGGTACGGCACGGGTGTTAAATAAGGAGAATCAGTTTCTACCAATAGGCGATCAGCCGGTACTTTCTTAGCAACTTCACGTAAATCAGCTGCACTTTTAAAAGTAATAATGCCAGAAAATGAAATATAAAAACCCAAATCTAGTGCCGCTTTAGCAGTCTCCCAATCTTCAGAAAAACAATGCATAACCCCTGCTTGCGCTTGTTCTTGTTGCATGATCTCAATGGTATCAGCCTTAGCATCACGCGTATGAATAATCATCGGTTTACCTGATTGATTGGAGGCTGCAATATGTCTTCTGAAACGCTCACGTTGCCAATCAGCTGTGTCTTTTTTAACATGGAAATAATCTAGCCCTGTTTCACCAATAGCGATAATTTTTTCATGATCTGCTAGGGCTAGTAATTCTTCAACACTTGGGTCTTTGCCTTCTTGCTCAACGGGATGTACGCCCACCGAAGCATAAATCTGCTGGTGCGCTTTTGCCAAGGAAAACACATCATCGAAATGTTCAAGATCAATACAAACGCACAAAAATTCCTCTACTGATAGATCTTTAGCGTGAGCAAGCATGCTTTCCATGCTGCCACCAAACTGATCTAAATCAACACGGTCAATATGGCAATGGGAGTCAATAATTTTCATAAACCTAATTTTCTGAACCAATCTCTAGTTTTACCATCTAGCTTGCCTTTCAGCCCTTCTAGCTCACCCTCTAATTGTCGGCGTATGCCTTCTTTAATTTCTTTTTCTCCCAGTCTCAAACCTTTATTCTCAACCTCATCCTGAATTCTACGCAATGCTATTTTCATCAGCTCTGCACCAACACGACTCATAGGGATGCCATTAGGCGTGCCAAAATGACGAATACTCACGTCTGGCACATCAACAACGTCCTTAAACCATTGAGTGTCAATTTTAAGTTGGGTATTGATAAAGCTTAAATCTTTAATAATGACTCGAGCTTCAGTTTGTTTTTCAGTTTTAACTGATTTGCCTTCAACGATACTCTGATTAGAGGTACTTGATTTTGATTCTAAATTCTTAAGCAGCGTCACTAAATTAACTTGGTTGTTGCTTTGTTCAAGCGTGAATAATAAACCATCAAATTCTAGGCTTTCTAAAACAATCAAATCTAATGTGCTCTCATCAGATTTTAATAAGCTTAAGTGATTTAAGACAAAAGCGTTTTTATTATTAAAATGCTCTGGGTTTCTCACTTCAACAAAATCAATGTTAACCTTGCCAGCTGATAAATCACTTCTAAACTCGGCAATATGCACAGGCGTTTTTAAGGCCTGCTGTGCATAAGTTTCAATTGCACTCTTAGTAATGCCATCAAAGAACAAAGCCATTGCACCGATAACAATCAGAACAAGTACAAATAAGTAGGTCAGTATTTTTTTCATTTTTATCCCAATTGTATTTCTAATAAAAATCGATCATCAGATACATAAGGCACATTGATTTGATGCGGTGTCATCAAAACACCTTGCACCTCTTCTTGTGAAAAATGATCGCCTTTCATCAATAAGTAGCGACCATTATCACACAATAAATGTTGGGTGAGTTTTAATGTTTTATCAACTTCAGCAAAGGCTCTTGAAGTGATTTGCCCAAAACAAGTCTGGGGTTTAAATGCTTCAACTCGCTCATTAATCACGCTAAGATTATCAAGCTGTAACTGGGTTTTTACAAATTGCATAAATCGACATTTTTTACCAACACTATCAAGCACACTAATTGATAACGTTGGTTTCATAATTGCCAAGACAATACCAGGCAAGCCTGCACCTGCACCCACATCTAGAAGTGGATCATTATTAACATAAGGCAAAATCGATAAACTGTCGAGCAAGTGTTTTTTAACGCCCAGTTGTGGGTCTCGAATAGCGCTGAGATTATAGGTTTTATTCCACTTAGTCATTAATTCAAGATAACTCAGCAACTGCTCAGTTTGTTGATCCTTTAATGACAGATCCATCTGCTCAGCACCGCTTAGCAAGATTTGTCGAAGTTCGCTCATGAAGCTACTTTATAAGTTTTCAGGTAAACCAATAAAATAGAAATAGAGGCTGGGGTTACACCCTGAAGTCGGCTGGCTTGGCCAATGGTTTCTGGGCGATGAAGACTTAACTTTTGCCTAACTTCTGCCGAGAGCGCCTGAATAG
>QOAB01000133.1 GCA_003978285.1 Candidatus Thioglobus sp. | reverse complement strand
AGTCAATTACTTCTGTTGTGGCTTCTGTTCCCATAACAATTCAACACCTTGTTTGTTTAATAATTTAGATAGATAGTGGTTTGTCACGTTAATTTCAAGTACCCAAGCACCAAAATCATCCACCTTCTCATTGTGGATATAGCCAATATTGTGAATCTCACTACGAATATAAGCCGATTGCACATCCAATTGTATTTTGGCACGTGTCATCATACCACTAAGCTGTTCTGCCAATGCTTGATAAAGAAAATCAATACCTGTACCTGCTTGCGCTGAGATCCATACACGATAAATTCTACCATCTTTATCTCGATCCATCCTTGGCTCAAAATCAGACAAACAATCAATCTTGTTCATCACCAAAATAGTGGGGATTTTATCGGCACCAATTTCCAAAATAATGTCTTCAACTTGGTCAATTTTTTCCGGATTATATTCATCTGACGCATCCACCACGTGTAACAACACATCTGATTGTCGAGTTTCTTCTAAGGTTGATTTAAAAGCCGCCACTAAGTCATGCGGCAAATCTTGAATAAAACCCACTGTATCCGCAATTACTGCTTCGCCTGAAGCAGGCAAGATAACGCGCCTAATGGTTGAATCTAATGTGGCAAATAGTTGATCATCGGCAAATACTTCAGCTTTCGTAATGGTATTGAATAAGGTGGATTTTCCAGCGTTGGTATAACCTGCCAGAGCAATCATCGGTAATTCACTCTTAATGCGAGACTTTCGGCCTAAATCGCGTTGTTTGTGTACTTTATCTAAACGTTTACTAATGTTTTTGATACGCACAGCAATTAGACGTTTGTCGGTTTCTAATTGGGTTTCACCCGGCCCGCGTAAACCGATACCACCTTTTTGGCGCTCAAGGTGTGTCCAGCCTCTAACTAGTCTTGTAGACAAATGACGAAGTTGGGCTAATTCGACTTGTAATTTACCCTCAAAAGATCGGGCTCTCAATGAGAAAATGTCTAGAATCAAGCCGGTGCGATCCATCACCTGACATTCGAGTGATTTTTCTAAATTTCGTTCTTGAGAAGGTGATAGTTCGATCGAAAATATAACCAGATCCAACTCTAATTCTTTAACTAACTCCGCTAACTCTTCCACCTTGCCTGAGCCAATAAAATACTTAGCGCTGGCAAAATTACGCGCGACTTTGAGGTTTTTGATAACAGCCAGACCTGAAGACCTAGCCAACTCTTCGAGTTCATCCATGCCGTTATGCACGTGTCGATTACTGGGTAGCTCTACATAGACCAACAGTGTTCGTTCGCCCTGACCAACTGCGGCTTTTTGACGATCAAATAATTCCAATTGTTTATCTAGGCCGCGTTATTTAACTGGCTTTTTTAGATTTCTTAGCTGATTGGTACACCATTAACGGCGCTTTTTTCTTTTCAACTACGGCTTTGTCGATTACTACTTCATTAACATCTTCTAATGATGGCAATTCAAACATTGTATCTAACAATAAGTCTTCTAGAATAGAGCGCAGGCCTCGAGCACCTGTTTTACGCTTAATGGCTAGCTTGGCAATTTCTGATAAAGCCGCCTTTCTAAAGGTTAATTTAACACCTTCCATTGAAAACACTTCTTGGAACTGTTTGACTACTGAATTCTTAGGCTTTGTTAAGATTTGGATCAAAGCTTCTTCATCAAGCTCACTCAGTGCTGTTTGCACTGGTAAACGGCCCACTAATTCAGGAATAAGGCCATACTTGATTAAGTCTTCTGGTTCGATCAAGTCAAACAAATCCGTTAACGTTTTCTCTTTATTAAGGTCTTTCACATCAGCAGAAAAACCTATGCCAGTCGCCTTTTCAACCCTTCTTCCGATGATCTTATCTAAGCCACCAAACGCACCACCACAAATAAATAAAATCTTTGAGGTATCTACATCGATGGTTTCTTGATTTGGGTGCTTACGCCCACCTTGAGGTGGTACTGAAGCCACTGTGCCTTCAATTAACTTAAGCATGGCTTGCTGTACGCCTTCACCCGAAACATCACGGGTAATAGAAGGAGAATCTGACCGGCGCGAAATTTTATCAATTTCATCAATAAAGATAATACCGCGCTCTGCACGGTCTGCATCAAAATCACACTTAGACAATAAGCTTTTAATCACATTTTCAACATCATCACCCACATAACCTGCTTCAGTTAATGTAGTTGCATCGGCAACTGTGAAAGGCACGTCCAAAATACGGGCCAATGTTTGTGCTAATAATGTCTTACCTGAGCCAGTTGGGCCAATCATCAAGATATTAGACTTGTCTAACTCGACACCGTTCGATACATAGTCACTTTGTAGACGTTTGTAATGGTTATAAACCGCAACAGAAAGTACTTTCTTGGCGTGGTCTTGACCAATCACGTAATCGTTTAAAAAATGCAATAATTCTTTAGGCGTGTAATCCCACTCTTGATGGGTATCTGTAATTTCTTTAAGTGCTTGTTCTTGTATTAAATCATGACATGATTCAATGCATTCGTTACAAATGTAAACACCCGGGCCTGCAATTAAGCGATCGACCTCAGCCTTGGCTTTGCCACAAAATGAACAATTTAATTCTTCGATATTTGCTGCCATAGACTAAAGCTCCTTAGCGTTTTGTAAGTACCTTATCAATTAAGCCGTAGGTTGCGGCTTCAGAGGCTGACATAAAATTATCTCTGTCTGTGTCTTTTTGGATGGTTTTAATGTTTTGTTCTGTGTGGGATTTTAAAATCAAATTGAGTTTCTCTCTCACTTTTAAAATCTCTTTTGCGTGAATGTCAATATCACTAGCTTGACCTGAAAAACCACCTAAAGGTTGGTGAATCATACATCTCGCATGTGGCAAGGCAAAACGCTTACCTTTAGCACCAGCAGTTAATAGTAACGCACCCATGCTTGCTGCTTGACCAATACATAAAGTAGAGACATCTGGCTTGATGAACTGCATGGTGTCATAAATAGCCAAACCTGCAGAAACTGATCCACCTGGTGAATTAATATACAAGTGAATGTCTTTATCTGGGTTTTCAGATTCTAAAAATAGCAATTGAGCTACAATCACATTGGCCATGTAGTCTTCAACAGGGCCCACTAAGAAAATAACACGTTCTTTTAAAAGACGCGAATAAATATCATAAGCGCGTTCGCCTCGGGCAGATTGCTCCACCACCATTGGGATTTGATTTAAGTTTTGAATTGTCATTTATGCTTGTTGTGCCGCCGTCACTTCCTGAAACTTTTTATTTTTAACGGTGACATTTGCCTTTTCTAAAACAACATCTTGCACCATTTTTTCAACCACTAATAACTCAACATGCGTAAGTCTTGTTGGGTCTTCATTGTAGTAGTCTATCATTTGTTGTGCATTTTCGCCATACATCTGTGACATTTCTTCTAACTTAGCATCCAATTGTTCTTTGCTTGCGGTGAGCTTATTACTACTCGCAATTTCACCAATCAACAAACCTAATTTAACACGACGCTCGCCTTCTGTATTGAAGGCAGACGCTTCTAGGTCAACTTGAGGTTGCATACCTTGTTGCTGCATACGCTCTTGCATTTCTTGAAGCAAGTTGCGCGCTTCACTATCAATACTGGCTTGCGGAACAGTAAAATCATTTACCGATAATAATGCATCAAAAATTGCATTTTTATTCTCTTCTGCAAGGCGGTTATCAATCTCAACACGCATTTGCTCTTTCATGCTCTTTTTCAAGGCATCCATGTCTTTTTCACCAAATTTTTCAGCAAACTTATCATCTAACTTAGGCGCTTTAGGAGAAGCCACATCTGTCACAGTGATTTCAAAAGTAACTTCATTGCCTGCTAACTGTGGCGCGTGATAATCTTTAGGGAAAGTTAAATCCAAGCTGATTGATTTTCCCGCTGCAACATCAGTCAGGCCATCTTCAAAACCCTTGATCATTGAGCCTTTACCCAATATCAATTGGAAGTCAGTTGATTTACCACCATCGAATACCTTGCCATTCATAATGCCTTCAAAGTCAATCGTTACTTGGTCGCCCTCTTTAGACTTACGCTTTACAGATTTATATTCAGTTGATTGAGTGATTAAACCCTCTAAGGTTTTTTCTTCGTCGGTTTTGGTAATTTTTACTTTACTTTGCTCGATTTTTAACTTAGAAAAATCAGCTACTTTAATCTTAGGATAAATTTCAAATTCAACGGTGTAAGAAAATTCCTCTTTGTCTTTTGAATCTATTTTAGTGATGGTTGGTCGTGCTGCTGGCGTTACTTTTACATCGGCCAATGCATCCACTAAAGTTTCGTTAACAATATCATTCACCGCATCTGAAGTTGCGTTGTCACCAAATTGCTTACGCAAGATAGACAAAGGCACCTTACCCTTTCTAAAACCATCAATGGCTACTTGTGAGGCCATTTTTTGCAAAACTGCATCTGATTTCTGTTTAAAGATATCTGCAGGTAATTTAACCGTTAATGATCTTTTAAGGCCGTCTAGTGTTTCTAGTGAAGTTTTCATTTATTATAAATCCGATATTGTGCTTAAAAAAGAATGAATTATACCCGATGGAC
>QOAB01000134.1 GCA_003978285.1 Candidatus Thioglobus sp. | reverse complement strand
GATATTTATTCTAATTGCACTCAGCAAGCCAATACTTGTCAGTGGTGAAATAAAGGTAAATAAACGTCTGAGTGATTTGGTGGTGGCGATTGATATGTCAAAATCAATGCTGGCTAATGATATCTACCCTAATCGATTTGAGTTTGCAAAAAACAAACTACTGAATAGTTTTGATGGCATTAAAAACACACGTATTGCAATTTTAGGATTTGCTAATCAAGCCTTTTTAATTTCTCCCTTAACAGATGATTTAAGCAGCCTTAAATTCTTAATAAAAAATCTTTACTTAGACAGTATCAGTCTAACAGGTACCAACATACTTAATATTCTACAATCATCCAACGATCTGTTTGGTGGTGCTTTAAACAAGCAATTATTGTTGTTAACCGATGGTGGTGACAACGATAACTTTGATAAAGAAATTGATTATGCAAACGAACACAACATTCAGATTTTTATATTTGATATTGCCAGTGAGCGGGGTAGTAGTATTCAAACCGAAGAGGGTGCTTTGGAAGATGCATATGGAAACCTTGTGATTGTTAGAGAGAATCCAAACATTGAAAATCTGGCCAATCAAACGCAAGGAAGGTATCTGAAATATTCATTAAATAACGATGATTTATCAAAATTTATTAATGCCTTTAAAAAACTTAGTAGCAGTAAGAACACCAGTATTATTCAAAAGCAGCAACTGTTTTATTACCCATTGATGTTTGCTTTGGTCTTGTTATTTTTTGCATTCTTTTCATTACCAAAAAAGTCATGAAACTTATACTTTTATTGCTTTTTTCAGTTAATGTACAGGCGGGATTGTTTGATTTTGTTAGTATTTATCAAGCTAATAAAGCCTATGAAAATAAGGATTATCAGCTAGCTACAGAAAAATTCGATGATATTAACAATGACGCTGCGCGTTTAAACCAGGCGAACAGCTTATACAAACAAGGCTTGTATAAACAAGCATTGAAAAAATACCAAAGTGTTGAACGAGAAGACTTAGCCTTTGATCGTTTGTATAATTCTGGTAATGCCTATGCCAAATCGGGCAAAATTAACGAAGCAATTGACAGCTATGAGAAGGCATTAAAATTACAAAAGGATAAGGATGCGTTGTTTAACCTAGAGCTACTCAAGAAACAAAAAAGACGGAAAATAACAGACACAAAACAGAAAAATAAAAAACACAGAAAGCAAAAAAATAAGAAAAAGAAAAAATCTAAAAGTAAACAACAGCAAAGAGAGAAGCTCAACAAAATTAAACAGCAGCGATGGGAAAAAGCGCTTAATAAAAAACTTAGAACCTTAATGATTCCACTGACTAAACCACAAAATGATAATGAACAAAATCCTTGGTAATTTACTCTTTTTAATGAGTGCACCAATTTTTGCACTGAGCACTGCAAGTGTTAATCAAACTTGGTTTTATCCGGGCGATCAAATCATCCTAACTTTGAGCTCTGATGGTGACAAAGTTAGCTTTCCTTCTCTAAGTAATATTTCAGGGAGCCCTGTTTTATATACCAGTAATTCGCAGAAAATTAGCATTGTCAATAACAAGCGCTCTAAACAAAGCAGCAAGTCATATATTTTTAAACCCGCTAAGAGTTTAAACATTCCAGCTTATACACTGATGGTGGATGGAGATAAGCAAAGCACTCTAGCAATTGAAATAACGCTAAAAAAACCATCGCAAGCTAAGCCAGGTGATGACTATATTTTACAAATTGAAGCTGATAAACAAACGTTTTTCTTGGGTGATGAAATCAATCTAAAGGTAATTTTTAAAGAAAAAAAATCACTCACATCAAATAGCCCGGTTAGCATCGCTATGCCAGAGGTGAAAGATTTATTGTTTATAAAAAATCAAAAATCTACTCAAAGCACTGATGACAATTACAACATTCACACACTTAGCTACCGACTGAGTGCTGATAATTTTGGCACGTTTAACATCCCAAGTGCAGTGGCTAGTATTGGCAATCAAAACAATAATATATTTGGTAATTTTTCGACTGCCAAAATAAAAAAAATCCACTCAAATCCATTAACATTAACCGTCAAACCTTTGCCAGATGCATTAAGGATTTTTGGTGATTTCAGTATTAAAGCCAGCATTGACAAAATCCAAGCTACACAAGGGAAGGCCGTTAATTTAACGGTTACGATTCATGGCAAGGGTAATTTTGAAGACATCCAGAAGTTTAGCCTTGATATTAAAGGGGCAACTATTTACAGTGATGAGGCCGAGTTTAGCTACAATCAATGGCAGCAAAAATTCGCCATTGTTGGTGGGCAGGATTTTGTGATACCCAGTTTTGAGTTTGACTACTTTGACAAAATAACCCAAAGTAAAAAACGCATTGCAACCAAACCGATTAGCATTCAAATTAAAAGCAAAAAAGGCGTGCAAAAGCCAATCAAAAAAACGGATAAAAAGCCGTCAAACATTAATGATAATGCGCCAACTAACAATTTAAAATACTACTATCTATTGCTGGGCATTGCCATTGGTGCTTTCTTCAGTGTTTTGTTTGTTGCACTTAAAAATAAACAACCAAATACAGACAGAAGTTTAGTCAACCAAATCAAACTTGCTAGGGGTGATAAAGCTTTGTTTGATTTGCTATTGCCACTTAATATGCTTAGTTTGGAAGTTATATTGCAACAATTAGAGGCTAATATTTATAAAAATGCCCAACATAAAATTAGAAAAAAGGACATTATTAATGCCATCAAATTTGAACATAAAATTAACTGAATATAGTCATGGTCAAGGCTGTGGTTGTAAGATCTCCCCTAAAGTTTTAGACACAATTTTAAGTTCGTCTATTGAAGAAATAGTTGACCCTAATTTACTGGTGGGCAATCATTCACGTGATGACGCTGCGGTGTATGATCTTGGCAATGGTGAAGCAGTGATTAGTACCACCGATTTCTTTATGCCTATTGTGGATGATCCTTTTACCTTTGGGCGTATCGCCGCCACCAATGCCATTAGTGATATTTACGCTATGGGTGGTACACCTTTAATGGCTATTGCTATTTTTGGTTGGCCACTGGATAAACTACCACCTGAAGTGGGGCAGCAAGTGATTGAAGGTGGACGTAGTGTGTGCCAAGAAGCAGGGATGATGCTGGCTGGCGGACATAGTATTGACTCTCCTGAGCCAATTTTTGGTTTGGCTGTTACAGGGCGAGTAAAAATTGAGCATCTAAAAGAAAATTCAAAGGCTCAAGTGGGTGATCAAATTTATCTCACTAAGCCTTTGGGTATTGGTATTTTAACCACTGCACAAAAGCAAAAGAAAATCACCAAAGAAGATGAGACTCGCGCTATTGATACTATGTGTCAACTCAATGATATTGGCTGTAAATTAGCGACCATTGATGGGATAAATGCAATGACTGATGTCACTGGTTTTGGCTTGGGCGGGCATTTATCTGAAGTTTGTTTAGGCTCTAATGTCGCAGCAGTGATCGACTACAATAAAGTACCCATATTGCCGAACATTAAAGACTACCTGGCAAATGGTTGCTCACCGGGTGGAGCACAACGTAATTTTGACAGTTATGGTCATAACTTAAGCCCAATGAGTTCTGAAGTGCAATCGATTATTTGCGACCCTCAAACCAGTGGTGGACTATTAATTATGGTTTCAGACTCTGCGAAAGCAGCATTTAATGAGATGATGACAGAAGCAGGATTCGACCTAGAAAAAATTGGCGAAATTATTAAACTTGATAATGGCAAACCATTAGTACAAATCAATGTCGAGTGAGCTAACCCAAATAGCTGATTTTACTCAGCTGTTTGTTAGTGATACACCGCTGATTGATACGCGTGCACCGATAGAGTTTGACCAAGGTGCCTTTCCTTTTACGCAAAGCTTGCCGTTAATGAGTGATTCTGAGCGTGAGCTTATTGGTACTTGCTATAAAAATAAAGGCCAAGAACAAGCCGTTGCCTTGGGGCATGAATTAGTCCAGGGTGAGATTAAACAAGCACGACTAGATACGTGGCTTGAATTTATCAAAAATAACCCAAATGGGGCGCTTTATTGCTTTCGTGGAGGAATGCGTAGCCAAATCACTCAACAGTGGATTTATGAGGCTTCTGGGATTAACTATCCACGTATCAAAGGTGGATACAAAGCATTGCGTCGATTTTTGATTGATGAAACAGATCGAATCATGAATACAATCACACCGATTGTGATTGGTGGGCAAACTGGTTGTGGAAAAACTTTGCTACTTGATACCCTTAAAGATACGATTGACCTTGAAGGTTTGGCTAACCATCGCGGCTCAGCCTTTGGCAATACTACTACGCCACAACCCACACAGATTAACTTTGAAAATACATTGGCAATTGAGCTTATTAAAAAACAAGCGTGTTCGCATTTGGTATTTGAAGATGAAGGTTCAAATGTAGGCACGGTACATATCCCTCAATGTGTGCAAGATAAAACTTCTAAGGCAGAATTAATTTTGCTTAAGGCCAGTGTCGAAGAACGCCTTAAAGTCAGTATGGATGCTTATGTCATTAACATGCAGCAAGATTTTATTGCTCAGGATCCTATTAACGGCTT
>QOAB01000053.1 GCA_003978285.1 Candidatus Thioglobus sp. | reverse complement strand
AATGAATCACTTTAGGAAAAAGTTTGTGCTCTTCGATTAGCACTCTTTTGGCTAGAGAGTCGGCATCATCATCAGCCAATACGGCAACACGACTTTGAGCAATAACAGGCCCACCATCAAGCTCAGTAGTAACGAAATGAATACTAACACCGTGCTCTTTTTCATCTGCATCAATCACACGCTGATGAGTGTTGAGACCTTGAAATTTTGGTAGTAGAGAAGGGTGGATATTTAGCATTTTTCCACAATATTGTTGAGCGAATGCTTCTGTGAAAATGCGCATAAATCCTGCTAAGATGACAATATCAGGATTGTACTGGTTGATGGTTTCACTAACAACTTGGTCAAATGCTTCTCTAGAATCAAATTGAGTATGGTCAATAACATGACAAGGGATGCCTGCATTATTTGCTCGTGTGAGCCCATAAGCATCGGCATGATTGCTAATAACACAACTGATATTTAAATCAATATTATCAGCTTGATCAATAATAGCCTGAAGATTAGAACCACTGCCAGAAATTAAGACAACGCCTCTCATGGGTTTAAATAATGACTTGGTTGCCGTTGTTTTGGGTGATGTTGCCAATCAGCCAAGTGGTTTCACCCAATTCATTTAAATGCGCTATGGCTTGCTCGCTTTGTTCGGCAGGTACTACAATTATCATACCAACACCGCAGTTAAAGACACGGTACATTTCCATTATATCGATGTTGCCATTGTCTTGTAGGAATTGAAAAATCTCAGGTAATTCCCAAGAGTTGGCATCTAATTTTGCGGCTAGATCAGCGGGTAAAACACGCGGAATATTTTCTAATAAACCACCGCCAGTAATATGTGAAATCGCATGAACCGGAAATTTTTCAATCAGTGAAAGTACTGACTTAACATAAATCCGAGTTGGTTCAATTAAGGCATTTAATTGCGCCTCAGTCGGTGTTGATTGTTCTAATACCTTGCGAATTAGAGAGTAGCCGTTAGAGTGTGGGCCAGAAGAAGCCAACGCAATAATGTGATCACCATTTGCCACTTTAGAGCCATCGATAATTTTATCTTTTTCAGCGATACCAACGCAAAAGCCTGCGAGATCATAATCTTCACCCTGATACATGCCTGGCATTTCGGCAGTTTCGCCACCAATGAGCGCACAACCTGATTGCTTGCAGCCTTCGCCAATGCCAGAAATTACCGATATCGCAATTTCAGTATTGAGTTTTCCCGTAGCGTAGTAATCTAAGAAAAATAAAGGCTCTGCACCTTGTACAATTAAGTCGTTAACACACATAGCCACCAAATCAATACCAATGGTATCGTGCTTGTTAAGCATTTCAGCTACTTTAAGTTTGGTACCGACACCGTCAGTGCCAGAGATTAATACTGGATTTTTATATTTGTTAATTGGCAGCTCGAACATAGCACCAAAACCACCTAGTCCGGCTAATACACCTTCTCTTGCGGTCGATTTTGCAATCGGCTTAATGTGTTCGATAAGTTCATTACCTTTGGTAATATCAACGCCTGATTCTTGGTAAGTCAATGATGACATCTTGGTTTTTCCGTATAATCAATATTTTTTTTTCTAGCAAAAAAAATGAATTTTAGCTTTTCTTCTTTGCCAAATGCACTGTCAATTTTACGCATTATTTTAACAGTGCCCGTCGTAATGACTTTATTAAATCATAATTATTCTTTGGCCATTGTCTTGTTTTTTATTGCGGGTGTGACAGACGCATTAGATGGGTGGATTGCCAAGCGCTTTTCTTGTCAAAGCCGACTAGGCTCTATTCTTGATCCTATGGCAGACAAGTTATTGTTGGCAGGTAGTTTTATTACGCTTTTTGTTATTGGCTTGTTGCCGTTGTGGTTGTTAATATTGGTTTTTCTGCGTGATGTGATGATTGTGGCTGCCACGGTGGGATATTTTTTAGGCACTGATACTTCGCAGGATGAGTTGCTAACGCCGTCAAATTTGTCTAAGTTTAATACAGTATTACAAATTACCTTGGTACTGTTTTTAGTTATTACGCAAATCTATCCAGTTTCATTGCAATGGACAAACATGTTTTTTATTGTTGTGGCCACTTCAACTGTTCTCAGTGGAGCAGATTATATGTGGATTTGGATTAAACAAGTTATTTTGCAAGAGCGTCGATAATGAACCAATTGGGCTTGCCTCTTGCGCTGAACACTAAAATGCTTTGGCGTAATTTTAGTGGTGATAAAAATCAACAAATTATCGAATTTTTGACCAATCTTTTTGACCAATCTTCTGCTTCAGTTGTTTATGTCTATGGGGGCAAGTCGAGTGGAAAAACCCATCTATTGCAAGGTTGTGCTTTTGAAGCATTAGAACGGTCACCAAGGGTTGTGTATTTAGATTTTGCACAAGAGATGCCTGATGGCATTCTTAATGGATTAGAAGATAATGATTGGATTTGTATTGATAACGTTAATTGTTTAGATGAGAATCAACAGCAAGAATTATTTGATCTTTACAATCGCGCTACTCATACATCGGTTAAGCTGATTGTAAGTGGGCCTGTACTACCTAGTGAATTAACCTTACTAAAAGATCTGAAAACGCGACTGTCTTTAGCGACTATTTTTTGCCTTGAAAGCCTAGACGATAAGAGTAAAAAAGACATTATTCAACAGCAGATGAATGAACGCAACCTAAAGATCGATCGTAAAATTTATGATTATTTATTTAAGTATTATTCACGAGATTTGACCGACCTATTAAGCGCTATTGACCAGTTGGATGAAGCTTCCTTGCAACAAAAAAACAATATTACCATTCCGCTTATTAAGCAAGTATTGGATATTTAGCTTATTTTTATGATCGGTCTCTAAATTTAAATTTAGAGATTTTTGGCATCAGTTGGGAAAAAGGAATCTTTTCGAAACTGCCGTAGGTTTGTTTGGTTAATGTAACCAACTCAATGATATTACTAATTCCTTTAGCGTTCGAATGACTGAGTATTTCTTGTAAAGCAAGCAAGCCACCCATTTTTATTTTAGATTG
Organism: Candidatus Thioglobus sp.; assembly: GCA_003978285.1. Next base: position 1,806 of record QOAB01000053.1, on the reverse strand, counting down.
CTGCCCCACTGATAAACTAGACTGATGGTGTGCTTTGAGTACAAAATCACTATTATCTCGAAGATGACAATATAAAGATTGACACTCTGTAGAAGAGCGTTCGTGCAAACAAGTGCCAAATTCTTTTTCTGCAATACAATCTTTAGCGCCGTATTGACACCCGCATCGTCCACTTAAAATTAAATGCGAAAAAGGGCAGGTGTAATGGTCAATATTCATAACAATACTTTAATTGTTGCTTAGACATTATAATAGTAGCTTTTATTTTAGCGCTAAATAACCGATGAATTACCTGCCTATTTTTATTGATATTAAACAACAACCTTGTTTGGTGGTTGGTGGTGGTGATATTGCCCTGCGTAAAATCAATTTACTATTAAAGGCGAATGCAGCCATCACTTGTGTATCGAAAGAGTGCTGTGATGGTATTGAGAAACTGGTTAAAGACAATAAAATCACCCGTATTGAAAAAGCATTTGAAGCAACAGACATTAACGCCCAAGTATTAATTGTATCAGCAACGGATGATTCAGACTTAAATGCACAAGTTTCAGTATTGGCCAAAACAGCTAATATTCCAGTTAATGTGGTGGATTCTCCAGACTTGTGCTCATTTATTATGCCATCAATTGTTGATCGTTCGCCAATCGTGATTGCGATTTCATCCGCAGGAAAAGCACCGGTCTTAGCGCGTTTGATTCGTGCAAAACTCGAAAGCACCATTCCACACGCATACGGAAAGTTGGCAGAGCTTGCAGGTAACTTCAGAGATCAGGTTAAAGCAAAATTCAACAATATTGAAGATCGACGTTATTTCTGGGAAAAGACTTTCTCGGGTATTGTTGCTGAAAAGGTATTTTCCGGTAAGGTCGATGAAGCTAAGGCAGATTTGCAAGCACAACTTGATGGTAGCACTGACAGTGGTGTAGGTGAGGTATATTTAGTTGGCGGCGGTCCGGGAGATCCAGACTTATTGACTTTTAAAGCACTGCGCTTGATGCAACAAGCTGACGTTATTTTGTATGATCGCTTAGTCTCTGATGGGGTGATGGAGCTTGTTCGTCGTGATGCAGAGTTGATTTATGTAGGTAAAGAGCGTGATAATCATGCGGTACCACAGGGCGATATTAATCAATTATTGGTCGATCTAGCTAAACAAGGTCGACGTGTTTGTCGTCTTAAAGGCGGCGATCCATTTATTTTTGGCCGAGGTGGCGAAGAGATTGAAACGCTAGCTGAGAATGGTATTCCGTTCCAGGTGGTGCCTGGCATTACTGCAGCCTCTGGTTGTTCGGCTTATTCAGGTATCCCATTAACACACCGAGACTATTCACAATCTTGTCGCTTTGTTACAGGTCACTTAAAAGATGGCAGTATGAATTTACCTTGGAATGAATTAGCAGTAGAACAGCAAACCATTGTTTTTTATATGGCATTGGTAGGTGCTAGACATTTGTCAGAGCAATTGATTGCGCATGGTATGCGTGGCGATATGCCAGTCGCATTGGTTGAAAAAGGTACCACACCAGAGCAGCAAGTTTATGTAACAACTTTAGCAGGATTGCCTGATTTGGTTGAGAATACAACGATTCATGCACCAACGTTAATTATCGTTGGTGAAGTGGTGAAGCTTAGAGAAAAACTAAATTGGTTTGACACTGATAACAACTAATTTTTTAATCCCATTGCTTTAAAGGCCATTGTTGCTGGGCAAAAACCAGTAAAAGCTGACTGTAGTAAATTAAAGCCCACAAAACCAGTTAGCCACAACCAATTAGAATTTTGAAAAAAAGCTGAAGTAATCAC
>QOAB01000033.1 GCA_003978285.1 Candidatus Thioglobus sp. | reverse complement strand
GCCATTGCCTTAAAAAAACAGCATAAGGCTGGTGAGATTTCTAATGCCTTGAAAAATAAAACCTTAGCCATGATTTTTGATAAATCATCTACTCGTACTCGAGTTTCATTTGAAACAGGTATGACACAACTCGGTGGCCATGCTTTATTTTTATCAGACAAAGATATTCAGCTAGGTCGTGGTGAGCCCATTACTGACAGTGCGGTTGTTATTAGCTCAATGGTCGATTGTATTATGCTGCGTGTTTCATCACATGCAGACATCAATACATTTGCTGATTACTCATCGGTACCTATTATTAACGCTCTATCAGATGAATCACACCCATGTCAATTATTGGCTGACATGATGACTTATCAAGAGCATAACGGCTCGATCAAAGGCAAAATAGTAGCTTGGATTGGTGATGGTAACAACATGTGTCACACTTATATGCAAGCAGCTAAAGCTTTTGGCTTTACACTTAATATTGCCACACCTGAAGGTTATGAGCCAGATCAAAGTTTTGTTGATCAGTACGCTGATCACATCAACTTATGCAAAGATGCAAATAGCGCTTGTAACGATGTAGACTTAGTAGTGACCGACGTCTGGGCTAGCATGGGACAAGAAGCTGAACAGAAAACACGCGAATTAGACTTTAAAGATTTTCAAGTCGATAAAAATTTAATGTCTCAGGCCAAATCAGATGCGGTATTTATGCACTGTTTACCCGCACATCGTGGCGAAGAAGTGAGTGCCGATGTCATTGATGGCAAACAAAGCTTGGTGTGGGGTGAGGCCGAAAATCGCCTACACGCACAAAAAGCGTTGTTGTTGTACTTATTAGGCTAAACCTTGGTTTGAACAGATAGTTTGCCCATGGCTTCTTGGTAGAATTTTACACCGCGTTCAACTTTTTCACGACCTTTAGACACACGCCAACGATTGGTATCACGTAGTGAATACACACAGCCACAATACTCTTGCTGATAGAATTCTTCTCGCTTAGACAACTCTAGCATGCGCGACGAACCGCCCTGCTTACGCCAGTTAAAATCCCAATAACTAATTTTATTAAATGGCTCAGCAGCGCGCGCGCCACAACCATTGATTTGATTCATGTCTTTCCAGCGTGAAATACCCAACGTTGATGAAATAAGGTCAAAGTCGTGGTCTTGTGCATACTGTGCAGTCACTTCAAAACGCATGTCAAAACACGTGGTACAACGCTCACCACGCTCAGGCTCGTTCTCTTGACCTTTGGTACGATCAAACCAATTGTCTTTGTCATAATCTGCATCAATAAATGGCATACCGAGTTTTTGCGCAAAACGAATATTTTCCTGTTTGCGTAATTCGTACTCTTCAGTAGGGTGAATATTCGGATTGTAAAAGAAGATCGTTGTATCAATTTCTGAGATTGCCAATGCTTCCATAATTTCCCCAGCACAAGGGGCGCAGCATGAATGCATGAGTAATTTCTTTTCGCCATTTGGGGTGACAAGCTTGGGGCGATCATAGCCTTTTAAGGTGTAATCTACTTTAGACATGCTTTTATCTTTTTTAAAACTTCCCAGGTTTCACGCTTGAGTTGTTCATTCACTAAGATTTCACTTGGATGGTGTGCAATAAAGTGTTGCTCAAAAGATGACTTTAGATCTTTACTCATTAGTAACACTGTTTTAGCATTATATTGACCAAGTGTCCGGCTTAAATCATCAGCATTAATACTGATACAGATTACATCTTGTTGCTGTAAACCAATAGCACTCAACATTTTTAATAAAAAATCTTGATACTTTCCAGCCTGACAAAACGAGCGCGAATTTTGAGTTTCAATTACCAAACATAGTGTGTTGGTTTTTTTCGCATCAACATCTTCGAATTTGTCTTCAGCGTATAAAAACTCAGGCACACCTAAAGCCTCTAAATAGCGTGATCTTAGTGCTTCACTCATATTTGAGGATGTGCCCTATCGGTAGCCGCCATGATCTTATTCAAGCCATGAATATATGCTTTAGCACTGGCGGTGATAATATCTGTATCAGCACCTTGGCCATTGATAATGCGCCCGTTATGCTCCAGACGTACGTTAACTTCACCCAGCGCATCCGTGCCTTGGGTTACATTAGAGACTGAATATAATTGCAGATTTATCTCAAAATCTACCAAGGAACTAATAGCACTAAACGTAGCATCTACTGCACCTGAGGTTTTTGCAGTAGCTGTTTGTTCCTTGTCATCAACAGACAGAACAACCGTTGCGGTATTTTTTTCACCCGTTTCAGTGCAAACCTTTAAAGACACCAGTTTGATTGATTCACTCGCTTCAGTTTGTGTTTCTGATACCAAAGCTTGTAAATCTTCATCAAAAATTTCGTGCTTTTTATCGGCCAATTCTTTAAAACGTCTAAATGCATCATTGAGGCTTTCTTCAGAATCAAATTCTACGCCGAGCTCAGTTAGTCTCACTTTAAAGGCATTACGGCCTGAGTGCTTGCCCATGACCAACTTATTAGCATTCCAACCGACATCCTCTGCACGCATAATTTCATAAGTTTCACGATGTTTTAAAACACCATCTTGATGAATGCCTGCTTCATGAGCAAAAGCATTTGCACCGACTATGGCCTTATTGGGTTGCACGATAAAACCAGTCACACTAGAAACTAGACGTGACGCTGTCAAAATATGAGTAGTATCGATATTGGTATCACAATCAAACACATCTTGTCGTGTTCTCACCGCCATTACCAATTCTTCTAATGAAGTATTACCAGCACGCTCTCCTAAACCATTAATTGTACATTCAACTTGTCTAGCACCGTTCAGTACAGCTGACAAAGAATTGGCGACAGCCAGACCTAAGTCATTGTGACAATGTGCAGAGAAAACCGCCCTGTCAGAATTTGGGACTCGCTCAATTAGTGATTTCATAGTGGCGCCAAACTGGTGTGGTATGTTGTAACCCACTGTATCTGGGATATTGATCGTCGTTGCGCCGGCATTAATCGTCGCCTCGATAATGCGACAAAGGAAATCTTCATCGGATCTGCCTGCATCTTCGGGTGAAAATTCTACATTATCAGTATACTTTCTAGCGCGTTTAACAGCGCGAACTGCTTGCTCCACCACTTGATCTGGCGTCATATTTAGCTTCATTTTCATGTGAATATCACTGGTCGCAATAAACGTATGAATACGAGCTGAATTAGCACCTTTTAAAGCCTCACCTGCACGATCAATATCCTTATCTAGTGCTCTGGCAAGAGAGCAAATGGTTGAGTCTTGTACGGCATTGGCCACGGCTTGTACTGCTGCAAAATCACCCGGCGATGCAATGGCAAAACCTGCCTCAATTACATCTACTTTCATTTTTTCTAATACTTTAGCAATGCGCACTTTTTCATCTTTGGTCATCGATGCGCCCGGTGATTGCTCACCATCACGAAGCGTTGTATCAAAAATAATTAGTTTGTCAGACATTTTTGTCTCCTGTATTTGTTTGTTTTGTTACTTGCATTTTTTACGGTGTGCTGGCCTTTCAGCCAGTCGAGATGATAGATTACCTTACGGTAATAATCGTAACAAAGACAAGAGACTTTGCTTAAACTGAGAGATGATAACTTGATAACTCATAATGCGCATTATAGAGCAATATTAAGCTTTTTTTGCTCGTTTTTTCATTTGACGTTTTTTCCTTACTTCAATCATAGTCATGATTAAACCCGACAATGCGTAAGCTAAGAAAAACACAAATAAAATTACACTGGGCCATAGTGTTATTACAATAATGATCAATGTGGCAATCAACAATAATTTAAAGGAAGATCTACCTTTTAAGTTAATCTCTTTAAAGCTGTAATAACGAATATTACTCACCATTAGTACGCCGGCACCCACTAAGATAATCCAACTTACCAATGTTAGGTATTGATCATAATCAGTGACACCAATGCTTTGCTTGGTCCAAACCATGCCTGCAACCAATGCTGCTGCTGCTGGCGAAGGTAAACCTTGAAAATAACGCTTATCTTCAACACCAATCTGAGTGTTAAATCGAGCCAAACGTAATGCACCAGCAGCAGTATAAACAAATGCACCTAACCAGCCAATTTTACCCAAGTCAGAAAACTGCCAAAAATACACTAACAAGGCCGGTGCCACACAAAACGAAAGCATATCCGCCATTGAATCATACTGTTCACCAAATGAGCTCTGAGTATTTGTTAGGCGCGCCACACGACCATCAAGCCCATCAAACAGCATAGCAACAAAAATAGCAATTGCGGCATCGGCGTACTGGCCTTTAGTAGCAAGAATAATAGCAAAGAACCCTGCAAACAAACCAAAGGTTGTTAAAACATTGGGTAGCAGGTAAACTCCTCTCTTTGCTTTTTTAACTGTCATATTGAGATTATAGCGCTAAATTGTTCAACCTGGATAAATAAAAACGCCCAACTGAGTTGGGCGTTTGATGTTTATAAAGCCTTTCTAGTTTTTACTTTGATCGACAATTTTGTTAATCCAAGGCATCATCGATCTAAGCGATTCACCCACTTGCTCAATTTTGTGCTGACGCTGAACTTCACGACGTGCTGGTAAATCACCAACATTAGCTACAAACTCTTTAGCAAACGAACCATCTTGGATTTCGCCCAAAATTTTCTTCATTTCCGCTTTAGTTTCATCAGTGATAATACGTGGCCCACGAGTCACATCACCGTATTCTGCTGTGTTTGAAATTGAATAACGCATGTTAGCAATACCACCTTCATACATTAAATCAACAATTAGCTTCAGCTCATGTAAACACTCAAAATACGCCATCTCTGGCTCGTAACCTGCTTCTACTAGAGTTTCAAAACCCGCTTGAACTAAAGCTGTTGTACCACCACATAAAACGACTTGCTCACCAAATAAATCTGTTTCTGTTTCTTCTCTAAACGAAGTTTCCAAAATAC
>QOAB01000108.1 GCA_003978285.1 Candidatus Thioglobus sp. | reverse complement strand
CCGTCGATAAAACAGCGTTTTTCTTGACCATTCACTGATGTGATATTAGCCGGAGGGAAATAAGCAATGGCTGCTGTTGCCGAACGCATGACATCCTTTAAGTAAAAGTTATGCCGATCACTAACGATAGCCTTATGTTGGCGAAAGAAGTAATTTTTACCACGTGTTAAATCATATACCGGAATAAGGCAAGGCTTTAATAACTCCTTAAGTTCTCGATTTTCAAAATAATTATTGTAAACAAATTGGGCGCCTTCATCTTTGTACTTTACATCTAATAATCCTGAAACAGATTTAATACCTTGGAGTAGGGATGATTGAAAGATAATTTTTGCATTTTTTAAATACAACTCAACAATATCCTCCGCACTATATTTAGGCCGTCCATCTTCTCCTGGCAATAACAATCCCGCAATAATAAGCCCACCAGTAGAATTGCCAGCAAATAAATCAAAATAATCAGCAATTCTAGCATCTGAATTACCACTAAGTTGTTGTAGTTTTTTTTCTAAGTAAGCCAATATTACTGCAGGTACAATACCTCTAACTCCACCGCCATCAATGGATAATATGCGTGTATGAATTGTATATTTTTTATTCATAAGTTCTCAAAAATACCTGCGGCCCCCATGCCACTGCCAACACACATAGTGACCATGCCATAACGGGTATTGGTTCTTTTTAAGTGATGAAGTAGGGTGGCAGTTCTAATGCTACCGGTTGCCCCTAGTGGATGCCCTAGAGCAATTGCACCCCCTAGAGGGTTGATAATCTCCGGGTCAAGGTTTAGCTCTTGAATGACGGCCAAGCTTTGCGCTGCAAAGGCCTCATTGAGCTCAATATGACCAATATCGTGCTGTTTAAGTCCGCATTGCGTCAATACCTTTGGAATGGATAAAACAGGACCAATACCCATAATTTTAGGATCGACACCGCTCACAGCAAAACCTACAAATCGTGCCATCGGCGTTAAATCAAAAAGTTTAAGCGCTTTTTCACTGCAAAGAAGCGTTGCACCAGCGCCATCACTCATTTGTGAACTGTTACCAGCAGTAACTGACCCATTAACATGGAACGCCGCTTTTAATTTAGCCAATTGGTCAATCGAAGTATCAAATCGAATTCCCTCGTCTGCAGATACAGTGATAGATTGTTGTGTTCTTTCTTGTGAATCTAAATCATATGATTGAGTAATGACTTCATATGGTTTGATCTCATCTTTAAAATAACCTTGATTCACTGCATTAATGGCTTTTTGATGAGACTCAAAAGCGAATTGATCTTGAGAGTCTCGATTAATGTTATATTTATTCACCACTTGTTCAGCAGTAGTACCCATACCATAGGCAATACCTATATTGTCTTCATCGAAGGTCTTTATGTTAAAAGCAGGGTGATGACCCATCATTGGAATCATACTCATTGACTCAACACCACCCGCAACCATCAACTCAGCCTCACCCAAACGAATGCGATCGGCTGCATAAGCAATAGATTGTAAACCTGAGGCGCAAAATCGATTAACCGTCACACCAGAAACTGATTGAGGGTAGTTGGCCAATAAAGCAGAGATTCTAGCAATATTAAGCCCTTGCTCAGCTTCAGGCATGGCACAACCGATAATCACATCATCAATCACCTTAGGGTCAATATTAGGATTATTTTTCAAAAGTTCTTTTAAAACAAAGCTCAATAAATCATCAGGGCGCACTTGTTTAAACACACCGCCAGCTTTTCCGACTGGAGATCTAATACTACTAACAATGTAGACTGCTTGTGGCATATTAGTTCCTTAATGGTTTGTGTTTAATTAACATATGTTCAATTCGTTCTTGCGTTTTATCTTGTTTCAATAATTCAATAAAATGGGTTTTTTCTAAATCTAATAAGTATTGGCTATTTACCTCAGTGTTGGCATCAACTTCACCACCACACAGTACATCGGCAATTTTCTGGGCAATTAATTCATCGTGCTGGGAAATAAATTCACCAATTCTCATGTTGGTGAGTTGTGCCAATATATTTGCTTTAGCGCTAGCACCACCCACCCTAAAAGCTTGATCGACATCTTCTGGTCGATAATGCTCATTAATCATTAATTTAGCCTGTTGTTTGGCAACATGAAGTAATTCCAACCGTTGAGAGATAATCACATCATTGTCATCTAAATACCCCATTTCAATGGCTAATTTAGCACTTTCAGAGACTTTAGCCAAACCTATTTGTTCAAAATATTGTGCCAATGTTGTGAATAAATCTTTATGTTTGGCGGCACGTCTTGCCATTTCCTTGCAACCACCACCTGCTGGCAGTAAGCCAACTCCCATTTCCACTAAGCCAATATAACTTTCAGTATGAGTCACTCGACGATTACAATGCATTAGTAATTCGCAACCACCACCAAGCGCCAAGCCTTCGACAGCAGCAATGGTTGGAATTTTGCTATATTTAAGCGACATTAACACTCTTTGAAGTAATTCAATTACCTCGTTAATTGGCTTTAAGTTATCAATATTTGGTAAATTTGGCTTGAGTAATTGCCAAGCTTTTTTCTTAAAACTAGTGAATAAATTTTGATGATCAATCATGCCTAATTTTGCACCAGCAACAATTTCATATAGATTGGCACCGGCACAAAATGGTGTGCTATCTTGCCATAGAATCATAGCCCTAAAATCTTGTTCAGAAATTTCAATCGCTTGTTTAAGTGAGTCAATGACTTCAAGATTCAATGTGTGTAGTTTGGTTTTTAAACTAAAAATAGCAATACCATCATTTTCATGGAAGAATTTTACTGAGTCATTTTCGAAGATAATAACACCTTGCCCATGTTTACTTTCACCCATTAGAGTAGGGCGATGGAGTTGACGATCATAAACTACATGCTTAGAGTAAGGAGTGTAGTCGTCTTCAGAAGGAGAGTAAGCACCCTTATCGGTATAAAAATCTGTCACTCCATTGATCCAATTGGGTGTCGATACATCAGCATCATCTTGCAAGAATAGTGCTAATGATGCCTGTACACCGTTAGCTTGCCAATATTCAAAAATACCCACTTCCCAGCCAAAACCCCAATGCAACGCCCAATCAATGTCTCGAGTAGAATGTGCAATGTCCTTAAGGTGATAAGCACTGTACAAGCAGGTGTCTTTAATCACAGAGTAGAGAAATTGCGCCTGAGGATGTTTATTGGATTTAAGTAAAGTAAGTTGCTTTGACGTGTCTTTTTTCAGAATTTCTTTAACAGATTTATCTATGTCGTAATTTGCTTCAATATAGCTCTGACTTTCAAGTTGGTAAGCCTTGATTATGCCGTCTTCTTTTTTATAAAGACCTCCCTTGGTTTTTTCACCTAAGGAGCGATTCTCCACCATTGTGTTTAACCACTCCGGTGTTTTGAAATAATGATGCCACGGATCGTTTGTATGCGCGCGTTCAAACTGCTCAAACACGTGTTTTAAAATATCCAAACCCACTAAATCAGCCGTTCTAAACGTAGCGCTTTTAGGTCGTTTTAATTTAACACCGGTGAGTGCATCAACCGTGTCAAATCCTAATGACAATCGCTGGGCATGATGAATACAAGCTGCAATTGAAAACACTCCAATTCGATTGGCAATAAAGCCAGATTCATCCTTGGCATAAAGAATATTTTTACCCAACTCTGAGGTAAAAAAACCCTCCAAATTATCCAAGATTCCCCCATCCGTTTCTTCAGTTGAAATCAATTCAATGAGTGGCATGTAGCGGGGTGGATTAAAAAAATGAATACCGCAAAAACGTGATTTAAAATCTCCTAATTTTTCTCCAACTTGATTCACACTAAGGCTAGAGGTATTGGTTGCCAAAATAACTTCGCTATTTAAATGAGGCGTTATCTTTTTAAACAATGCTTGCTTGGCATCAATGTCTTCAATAATCGCTTCAATGACTAAATCACAATCAGATAATCGACTTAAATCATTTTCAAAAGAGGCCGCTGTAATCCAAGATTGTTGAGCAGGGTGGGTGAGTGCTTTGGGTTTAAAGTTAATAATATTGTTCAAATTATCTTTAACATGGGCTTCGTAACCAAACAATAAAGTAGGAATATTGGCATTGGCAAACACAGCTGCAATCTGTGCACCCATCACACCACTACCTAAAATACCAACTTGATTAATGCTCATAATCATCCACCGCTAAAATTTTTCGACGTAATTCAGTTAAACGCAATAATAATTGATGCTCATCAATACTAATTTGCTGCTTGTCTAATAGCGCATCAATGGCCTCATAACTATCAACATACCCAACTCTTTTATAAACCTTTTCTGCTTCTACTGCAAGTGTATAAGCCTGATCTAATATATCTAGGGTGCTATCTTTTGCATGCAACACATCACTTGTAAGTGTGTCTTTTAAATTAGGATTGTTAATTAATTGATTAACCACTTTATTTTGTAGTTTGACACTAGGGAGTGGCTGATTAACACCTCTAGGCAAGACAATCCACCTAAACACTAGTGAAAAATTCAATTGACCGCAAATATCACTAAGCAATACTTGTGATTGATGAACTTGCCTTTGCACACTCCAACGAATGAGATCGTCAAAGTCATTATCCAATACTTGGCGATATTTCAACAAAACAGAAATACTATACATCTTAATCAATAGGTCAGAAAATAGGCCATTGACACTTTCTTGAAATTTAATTTTTGGACCAAATTTCATTAATACAATCTCAACCAAAAAAGCAAAACTCGCACTTAAAGTGGCAAGCTGTTGGTAGTTATTTTTTTCAAAACCTTTAACACCTTTGGGTATCTTGGCAAGACGACCACCACTGATTGCAAAAACAAAACTTTTGATTTTTACGCCAATAATATGCGCAAGATGATGACCTAATAAACGATTAAACAAGACCGTATCTTTTTTCTCTAAACTCTCCAGCTCCTCTTTTAAAAAAG
>QOAB01000135.1 GCA_003978285.1 Candidatus Thioglobus sp. | reverse complement strand
GTAATTGGTTAATAAAGATTACCATAGTGTTGGTTTTTTTAATGTTTGCCGTTAGCTTTCTTAATGCTTGTGACATTAATCTGGCTTGTAACCCCATATGCGAAGCGCCCATTTCACCTTCAATTTCTGCTTTTGGTGTGAGTGCAGCGACTGAATCAATCACCACGATATCCACACCACCCGAACGTACTAACATATCCGTAATCTCTAAGGCTTGCTCACCAGTATCTGGCTGAGAGATTAGTAAATCATCGGTATTCACACCGAGTCGTTTGGCGTATTGTGGGTCTAATGCATGCTCAGCATCAATAAAGGCTGCTGTACCGCCTAACTTTTGCATCTCAGCAATGACGTGCAAGGTTAAGGTTGTCTTACCCGAAGATTCAGGGCCGTAAATTTCAACCACACGACCACGTGGCAAACCACCAATGCCGAGTGCAATATCCAAACTTAGACTGCCCGTAGAAACCGCTTCAATACCTGCTTGAGCTTGATCATCGCCTAAATACATAACTGAACCTTTGCCAAACTGCTTATCAATCTGTGCAAGTGCTGCTTTTAGGGCTTGTTTTTTCTTCTCATCCACGTTGTTTCTCCTGGGTAAAATGGGGTTAAACTTATTTAAAAAAATTTAAACAATTATATCTGAAATATCGTGGCAACTTTTTCAAAAAATGACTCACATTACATGTCACTCGCACTTAAGCTTGCTGACCAAGGTAGAGATAGCGTTAAAGCCAATCCTATGGTGGGTTGTGTGGTTGTTAAAGATGATCAAATCATAGCCGAAGGCTACCATCGAACCTTTGGTGAGGCGCATGCAGAAATCAACGCTTTAGAGCAAATCAATCACCAAGCTGATGGTTCGACACTTTATGTGACTTTAGAGCCTTGCTCTCACGTTGGCAAAACACCACCTTGTACACAAGCCATTATTGATGCTAGTGTTCAGCGTGTGGTTATCGCTACACTAGATCCAAACCCTTTGGTTAGTGGTCAAGGTCTAGCACTATTGGAAGCGGCCGGTATTCAAGTTAATGTTGGTTTATTAGAAAACGAGGCCTTAATGCTTAATCGTGGCTTTATTAAACGCATGCAAACTGGCCTGCCTTTTGTCACTTGCAAAATTGCCATGAGTCTCGATGGCAAAACTGCCATGGCTTCAGGTGAAAGCCAATGGATTACGGGTGAAGCCGCTAGAACAGATGTGCAACATTTACGTGCTAAACACCAAGCCATCATGACCGGATCTGGCACTATCTTGTCTGATAATCCATTCATGACTGTGCGGCTTGATGCGTCTACTGTATCGCCTTTAAGAGTAGTGATTGACAGCCGACAAAAAATCACGGATCAAACGCTTAATATTTTTTCAAACGATGCGCCAACTTTAATTCTCGATCCTAGTAACGGCAAAACACTTGAAAATGGTAAACTCGATTTAACCGATGCACTCAAACAATTGGGTGACCAAGGTATCAACACTGTTTTACTTGAAGCTGGGCCTAACTTAATTGGAGCGATGATTGAAGCGCATTTGATTGATGAATTTATCATTTATACTGCACCAATACTCATGGGTAGTCATGCTAATTCAATGGCAACATTGGCACTTGGTACCATGGCAGATAAAATCCAACTTCAGCTTAGCGACATCAGAATGGTGGGGGATGATATCCGCATAACCGCTAATATAAAAACATGAGCAGCTTAACCAACAAACGTATTGTTCTTGGCGTTAGTGGCTCAATTGCTGCTTATAAAGCACCCGATATTGTGCGTCGTTTGCAAGATTTAGGCGCCGAAGTGCGTGTTATCTTAACCCAGGGTGGTGCACAATTTATTACCGAGCTGTCCTTGCAAGCCACTTCTAAAAACAAAGTTCATGATAATTTATGGGATAAAGAAGCCGAGCTATCCATGGGGCATATTGAATTAGCTAAATGGGCAGATGCGCTATTAATTGCGCCGGCCAGTGCTAATACAATCGCCAATCTAACTGCAGGTAAAGCTTGTGATTTACTCAGTAGTGTGGTTTTAGCCAGCGATTGTCCGGTTTTAATTGCACCGGCCATGAATCAACAAATGTACGCCTCTAACAGTGTTCAAGACAACCTGGTCACACTTGTGCAGCGTGGCATTCAAGTCATTGATCCTGCGCATGGAGTACAAGCTTGTGGCGATATTGGTGAAGGACGACTGGCTGAATCAGCTGAAATCGCTAAGCAGGTAGGTTCAATATTTCAATCTACTAAGCTGAGTGGTAGAAAAGTGCTAATCACTTTAGGTGCCACCATAGAAGCAATTGACCCTGTTCGCTACCTGTCCAATCATTCCAGTGGCAAGATGGGTATGGCCTTAGCAGATGCTTGTATTGAAGCAGGTGCACAAGTAACATTAGTCCTTGGCAATATCTCTACTTCAATCAGTGAACCTTCTAGGCAAATATTCGCCAGCAGTGCCGAGCAAATGTACCAATCAGTGATGGAAAATATCAATAATCAAGATATTTTTATTGCCTGTGCGGCGGTGAGTGATTATTCTATAAAAAACCCTAAAAATCACAAAATCAAGAAGTCTGATCAAGCATTCACAATAGAACTTATCCCAACCAAAGATATTTTAAAAGACGTTTGTCAATTACCCAAAAAACCCATTTGCATTGGTTTTGCTGCAGAGACACAAAATTTACTTGAAAATGCTCAAAACAAGCTTAAAAACAAGGGTTGTGATGCCATTATTTTAAATGACGTTTCAAGCGCTGATTTAGGCTTTAAAAGTGACGAAAATGCCGTGGTATTTATCGACCATAAAAGCAGTATAAAACTGGCAAAAAACAGCAAACAAAAACTGGGTCGAAAAATCATTGAAATCATCAATAAAAAGTTTTTATAAATAACAAAAAACCTTGTTAAATCAACACTCAATAGAGTTACTCACAAAACCGTGGATAACTCTGTTAATATCTTATCAAAATCTATGAAAAACACCGATATATTGCGGTTTTCTATGGTTTTGAATAAAAACTAAACACTTTATTTTTTTAATTAAAAATCAATAACTTATAAAAATGTACTGCAAATGATTATATTAGAGAATGCTCATTTACATTGCCGACAACTTATAAGAGGATAACTTTTGATGTTCCACGTATTAAATCAAGTGTTTCACGAAATATTAGACTATCATGAACTAGTAATTCTTTAACCCAGCCATCATCTAGTTTTACTGTCAATTTTTATGCTAATTTACGCCCTAAATTTTCTACTCGGTATCAGTGTATTTTCATTCAAAAATACACTTGAAATATCAAACAGTGAATGGGTTGTAGCTTTATGTGTATTTTTAGCGATTTTAGCGTTATTTAAGCGCCACAAACCATTTGCACTCAACGGCTTGTTTTTTTACTTGGTTTTGCCTGGATGGGCTGGTTTTCTACTCAAAATTTAAACACCCATGTAGATGATATTTACCTCAATCAACCGATACTCGTTACCGGTGTAATCGCAGATTTACCCGAATCCTCTACCGATAAAACCAAATTTATTTTTTATGCCAATTCTCCCTTTAAAAGCCGACTTAAACTTTCTGTACCGTTCTAATGTGGGGGTACGACTACATTATTGAAAAAGCGCTGATGAAGGATTCGAGCCTAATAGAGAACGCAAGCATTACTTATAAATCAATTATTGTTTTTGCAATCATGGGGCTTGTTTCTGGGTTATTAATAGCAATTGTGCGGGCCAAATAAGCATTAAATTAGGGGCTGAAATTAGTATTAATGAATACAGAAAAGACCATACGCGCTACTACATGCGACAATGTTCAGACCTTTAAACGTAATTAATTTGACTCACATGATCGTCTAGTAGTACATCAACTGCTTCTATCAACTGTTGATTTGGCTTTACAAAATAATCCCGAGTAATGACATTGCCTTGAGCATTATCCACCTGATAACGAAACTTAACCGGGCACTGACCTTGGTTTTGTTTTAACAATGCTGAAAGCGGCTCGAATAGCGCTTGATGTTTACGATTAAGTGAAATCTCAAAACTTCTGGCATATTTTTCTTTAACCATGTCAATACCTTCTACCTTATCAACCACCAATTGCCATTCGTCACGATAATCTTTATTAATCTTGCCAGAAAGCACCACCACTGTATCTGCAACTAACGCCTCACTAACCGAGCCTAACACTTTGGAAAACACCACTGCATTTAATAAGGTCGCGCTATCTTCAACATTAATGAGCGCCATCTGCGCGCCACTTCTGGTAGATCGATAACGCAGCTCTGAAATAAGCGCTAACACTCGTACTTCCTTATTATTTCTAAAAACTAGGGCGGAAGGCAAGGTAGCAGAAATGTGCTTTAAATCGGCTTTATATTCATCAGTCGGATGGTTGTAAAAATAATAACCCATCACCATTTTTTCAAACTGTAGGGTTTCTCTAAATGAAAAACTTGAGGCTGGTAAATAATGAACCTCATACTCATTGTGCACTTGCTCATTTGCAAACAAACCACTTTGCCCACTAGACTGGTCATTTTGTCGTTGCTCTGCTTGCTTCATCGCACTTGGGTAAGTTCTAATCAAACTGGCACGATTAACACCAAAACCATCTAAAGCACCACTATAAATCAAAGCCTCAACGGCGCGCTTATTCAAAGATCGACGCTCAATACGCGAACAAAAATCAAACAAATCTTGATAATCACCATTCGCTTCTCGCTCAGCTACTAAGACTTCAACCAAAGCTTCACCCACACCCTTAATCGCACCCAAACCATAAGTAATGATTTTTTCATCTTGAATACTAAACTGATGATAAGACTCGTTAATGCTCGGGCCATCAACAGTCAAACCCATGGCTTGTACCTCCTTCACAGTAAAAGCAACTCGGTCCGTATCATCCATCATACCTGAAAGCACCGACGCCATAAAGGCAGCAGGATAATGCGCTTTTAACCAAGCAGTTTGATAAGAAATATAAGCATA
>QOAB01000089.1 GCA_003978285.1 Candidatus Thioglobus sp. | reverse complement strand
TAAAACTAGACTTTAACATTCCAGCACGTGGTTTAATCGGTTTTAGAACTGAATTCTTAACAGCAACTACGGGTACTGGTTTGATGAATTCAACGTTTGATGCTTATAAGCCGCAAAAGCCAGGTCAGATTGGCCAGCGTTCTAATGGCTCTTTAATCTCTATGAATCAAGGCAAGGCGGTTGCCTATGCAATTTTCAATCTGCAAAAGAGTGGTAAATTCTTTGTAGAGCACAATACTGATATTTATGAAGGTATGGTGGTTGGTATTCATGCACGTGATAAAGATTTGGTGGTTAACGTGATGAAAGGCAAGCAACTTACTAACGTACGTTCTTCAGGTACAGATGAGGCGGTGTCATTAACACCAGCAATTAAGTTAGACCTTGAGCAAGCTTTAGAATTCATTGATGATGATGAGTTGGTAGAGGTAACACCAAACTCTACTCGTATTCGTAAACGCATATTGGGTGAGACTGAGCGCAAAAGAGCCCGTAACAAAAAGACCGACTAGAAAACAAAACACAGGGTTACTGTTGGTATACTAATCCATTATGGACAGTATCCTTAATTTCTTTGTTAGGCAAAAAAAACTAGCCTTAGTTTTTACCGTGAGTGTTATCGCGATCGGTCTATTGGCGCTTAGCAGTATTCAACGAGACCAATTCCCAGCAGTTGACTTTGAAGTCATGTCTATTTCAACGGCTTATCCAGGCGCGTCACCCGAAGATGTTGAGCAAAATGTCACCAACCTCATTGAAGATGAGCTCAGCAATATCTCAGGTATTGAGAAGTTTGTTTCGGTTTCTCGAGAAGGGCGTTCCAGTATTACAGTGACTTTGTCCCAAGATGTGGGCGATATTGATACACTCAAACAAGACATTAGAAATGCAGTTAATCGCATTAAATCTTTACCAGCTGAAGTGACTAACTTGCCTAATGTGCGCGACCAGAAAACTTCTAGAAAAAGCATTATTAAAATTAGCATTGGTGCCCCAGATTTATCTTATGCTGAGCTAAGACAAATTACTGACAATTTTGCTGATTCTCTTGAGTTGGTTGACGGTGTTTCCGAAGTGGTTAAGGATGGTTATTTAGATCGAGAAATACAAATTAGAATCAATCCAAACAAGCTTTATCAGCACAAACTTTCTTTACCACAAATTATAGATTCTATTGCTAAACGCAATGCACGTTATACCGTTGGGCAAAATCACAGCGAAAGGGATGAAAAAATCATTGTGGTGCTAGCTAAGTTTGATCAAGCTGAATCAGTGGGTGATGTGATTATCAAGTCAACTTTTGAGGGGCCCGTTGTTCGTCTAAAAGACATTGCTCAGATTGAAAGTGGCAATGTTGAGGAGAAATCTATCATTCGTGTGAATGGCAAAAAAGGCTTTATTTTACGGGTACGAAAGCAAGCCCAAGCCGATGTCATCACCACGGTTGACTTGGTTAAAGAAAAAATTACCGAGCTCAATGGTAAGTATGACCATCAACTCCAGATTTTTTATTCCTCAGACATGTCTAAATATGTACGTAATCGCTTAAAGATTGTGACCAATAATGGCATGATGGGCTTGCTGTTGGTGCTAATTGTATTAGGTGCTTTTCTCTCATTTAAAACTGCTTTTTGGGTGGCAGTTAGTTTGCCGGTAAGCCTATTGGGTACGGTGGCACTATTGGGTGCAAGTGGTGAGACTATTAACCTAGTTTCATTGGCAGCAATGATTCTAGTATTGGGTATTGTGGTAGATGACTCTATTATTGTGGCAGAGAGTATTCACCACCACAAACAACGTGGAGAGGATCGATTCGAGGCGGCAACACGGGGCTTTAAACACGTGATTATGCCGGTGATTACCACTATTTTAACAACTATCTTAGCGTTTTCATCGATGTTCTTAATGGAAGGCACCATGGGTAAGTTTATTTATGTGATTCCAATTGTGGTGATTTTTGCTTTGCTGTTGTCATTTTTAGAGGTGTCTATTGCTTTGCCGGCGCATTTGGCAAGTTCACACGAAAAGATTAAAAGCAGCCACTGGTTTGATGCAGTAGAAGTTTGGTTCGTAGGTTTTTTAAGTACTGTGCTTAAGTGGCGTTATATGGTGGTGATAGTGTTCGCATTGATGTTGGCGGCTTCTTTATATTTTGCTAAGACCAACATGAAGTTTGTTTTATTTCCTGCAATTGGTGTAGATACCATTAGTGCTAGATTACAAATGCCTGCAGGTAGCTCGCTTGGTTATACTGAATCGGTTAGTGAGCAAATAGAAACATTGATTAGTAAGGTTGTAGGTGAAGACTTAGAATCAATTACCTCTGATGTGGGTAAATATTTTACCCACGTAGCCAGGTTCACTATTGAACTGTCCCCGTCGAGTGAGAGGACTCAAACCTCTAAAGCGTTACTCAAGCAACTCAAGGCGAGAGTGGGTGAAATTACCGCAGCTGAAAAACTCAAATTTTCCATTAGACGTCCTGGTCCACCACAAGGCGAGGATGTGGAGATTAATTTAGTGGGTAGTGATCATATTCAGCGTCAAGTTGCCGCTGATCAGTTAGAGGAAATTTTGTCATCAATCGATGGATTGGACAATGTTAATCGCGATGATGAGCCAGGGAAAGCACGTATTGAAGTGGTGCTTGATTTTGAAAAAATGGCCCGATTGGAAATCGACTTTTCTGTGGTTAGTCAGTATCTAAAAACAGCCTTTACTGGTATTGATGTTACCAATATGCGCGATGGTCAAAATGATGTGAATTTTAGAATTTATTTTGGCGATGGCTTGCATTCACAAGATTTTATTCAATCTTTAAAGGTGAATAATCGTAAAGGCCATTTAGTGCCGATTTCACAATTCTCCAGCATTCGACAAATTGAAGGTGAACCAGATTTTAATCACTTTAACGGACAACGATCTACTTTGGTTAGTGGTAGTGTTGATGATGAAATTACCACCGTAAGCAGGGTGATGGATGAAGCTTTAGAGCGTTTAGATTTGATGAGTAACTTCCCAAATATTCGTGTGATTAAAGAAGGTGGTGCTAAAGAAACTATGCAATCGATGGATAGCTTTAAGCAAGCGTTCGTGATGGCAATTTTTGGTATTTTTCTGTTGTTGGTGTTATTGTTTAACTCTTATACTCAGCCATTATTGGTGCTGAGCGCCATTCCTTTTTCAGTTATTGGTGTGATTTGGGCATTTTTCTTGCATGGTGAAACCTTAAGCTTTTTTGCGATTTTGGGCACGTTGGCATTAGTAGGGGTGATTGTGAATGACTCCTTAGTACTGGTTTCACATCTGAATTATTTAAAAGCAAAGGTCGTTGATACCACGACTTCGGCGCATGGGTTTGTTGTTAAAGGGGCGAAAGACCGCTTACGCGCCGTCGTACTAACAACACTCACTACTTTGGCAGGGGTGATACCACTGGCTTATGGTATTGGCGGTACTGACTATATCTTACAACCGATGGCACTCTCGTTGGGTTATGGCTTATTGTTTGGTACGGTAATGACGTTGGTATTACTACCTTGCTTATATTTGATTAACCATGATTTTGGGGTAAAACGTTTAGGCAAGACTACTTAAGGTTTTAAAGTTATTGTGGTGGGCGGTAGACACACCTTGTCACTGCAAGCTTGTAAAGTCAACAAGAGTGTTGGTGTTATGTAGGTTTTTGAGTGTTGTTTTAGTTTGAGCCCAATTTTTGCTTGATCTTTATAAATTGAAATTCGATCTTTTGAAAAACCCAATTTAGCCAACTCACCTTGTGGATAGGTTGAGTTCTCAATAGTCCAATTTTGAGTATCTAGATTGGTTATTTCAGTAGCAATTAATGAGTCTTGTAACGGCTGGTTAGAGTTGATATGCCAAAGTGGATTTAGATCCAAGTTGATGGAAATTTCGTTATCTTTGAGTGTTTGTGTATGCACACGAATACGACCCTGATAAGCATATTGAACATTGGCTATCTCAGTAAAAATAGCATTGTTAAAGCCTAAAATAAACGAGCTATAAGAATAAGGATCTTGGCTGATATCAGCTGAAAAAGCACCCAATAATTTCTCAGCTCGTTGAATGAATGATGGCTCGGTTGTTCTATTATTTAGTTTAACCAATACTTGGTAAGCTATGCCGTTAGCAGATGGAATAGCGCCATCATAGGATTCTTTGTAGCGAGTATTTAAGTATTTGTTGTCGTTGGTCATGTTGTAACCAAACCGCTCTTTATCCCAAAATTTCTCGTTCATGGTATTAACCAATTGGACCACTCTGTTTAACCAAATTTTTTCACGTGTTTGATCGAATACGGACAAATAAGCATTAGCCAAATAAGCGTAGTCTTCGAATAGCGCGTTTGTTTCAAGCTTATTGTTAATGGATACTCGATAAAGCTGACTGTTTTTATTGAATGATTCTAAGCGGTCTGCTAAGGCTAAACCAGCAGTTGTGTATTTTTCTTCATTAAAAACCTTTCCTGCTTCAATTAAGCTAGGAACCATCAGTGCATTCCAAGAAAGTAAAACTTTATTGTCGGTGAGTGGGGGCTCTCTTTTAATTCTGACGTTATATAATTTAGCAAGCAACCCATCAATTTTCTTATAGTCATCTACATTAACGTCATTAATATCCTTAAAACGAATAACATGATTGCCTTCAAAATCAGTGTGTGATGATAAGTCAAACCACTGATTAAAGTGCTTAAATTCATCTTTATTCAGAATAGTCTTTATCTCGTCTATTGACCAAACAAAGAAAGTACCTTCTTCACCCTCAGAGTCTGCATCAGTGGCTGAGAAAAAACCACCATTTTTATCTTGCATTTCTTTTAAGACATAATCCAATGTTTGTTGTGCAATACGCCTATAAAGTGGCTTATGTGTGAGTTGGTAAGCACGGGTATAGACTAATGATAGTTGTGCTTGGTTATAAAGCATTTTTTCAAAATGCGGTATTAGCCAAGTGTTGTCTGTAGAGTAACGATGAAAACCACCACCTGTCGTATCATAGAATCCACCACTAGCCATAATGTCAAGTGTTGTGGTGATGGCATTGAGTTGCTCATCATTTGGGTTGCGTTTTTGCTCGTCTATCAGTAGTAATAACATAGACTCATGTGGGAATTTTGGCGCTTCACCAAAACCACCTTCCATTTCATCGAAGTTACTCAGTAAGGCTTGAATCGCTTTAGGGATAATAGATTTATCAATATCACCCTGCGTTTTAGTCTCGACTTTATTTAAGATATTGTCAATCTTATTGGCTTGATTAATAACGCTATTTTTTTCATTTTTCCAAAGCGTTTGTATTTGTGAAAGTATGTCTAATAATTGAGGTTTGGGAAAATAAGTACCTGCAAAAAACGCCTTACCATCTGGCAATATCACCGCATTAAGTGGCCAACCACCTGAGCCGTTAATCAATTGAGACACGTTCATATAAGTTGCATCGACATCAGGACGTATTTCACGGTCAACCTTAATGGAAATAAAATGTTTATTAAGGAATTTTGCCACTTCGACATCATCAAAGCTCTCTTCTTCCATGACGTGACACCAATGGCAAGTGGCATAACCAATGGAAATAAAAATTGGCTTATTTTCTGCCTTGGCTTTATCAAAGGCCTCATCTGAAAACCCGTACCAATTGACCGGGTTGTGCGCATGCTGTAATAAGTAAGGTGAAGATTCTAAGATTAAATGATTGACAAATTTAGCACGACCTTGTTTATCAAGATGCTGAGTTCTAGGCGTGTAGTCTTTGCCTTTATCGAGGTAGGCTTGTTCTAATTCCATTGCAGGATGTGCCCATGCCAAGATGGGTAGAAAAATCAAAGAGATGAATATTCTAAACATAGCTTGATTATAGCAAGCTTAAATTTTGTGAGGGCTTACTTGTTTTGCAAGGCTAGACGAATTAATTCTTCGGTTGTTAGTGTGTCATCATTAATAGCATTCAGCATTCTATCAGCTTCTTTCACTTTAAAGCCCAGCGCTTGTAGTGCACTTGATGCTTTTTGAGTGTTTGGGTTAGTATTACTTGCCGTAATTTTTTGATATTTTGTACTACTAAGTTCTATTTTTTCTAATCGATCTTTAAGCTCGACAATGAGTTTTTGTGCTGTTTTTTTGCCAATGCCTGGGGTTTTTGCCAGTAGTACATCATCTTCCATGGCGACTGCATTCATCAACGAGGCGATATTTAAATGGGAAAGAATGGCAAGCGCTACTTTAGGACCAATACCATTAACTCTGATTAATTCTCTAAATAAGGTTTTTTCGTCTTTGGAAATAAAACCGTATAAGGTGTGTGCATCTTCTTTAACTTGGAGATGCGTATGCAACATCAAGTTAGTGTCAGTACCCATTTCGTAGAAAGTCGACATAGGGCACAAGATTTCATAACCGATACCACCCACTTCTAACAGAATTTCAGGTGGGTTTTTTTCTAGAATTTTTCCGCTGAGTCGTCCAATCATAGCCAAGAATATTTTTTAAAGTAAGTCTTTTCGAATGATTTTATCTCATCTTTATATTGCAGTGTAAGGCCAATATCATCCAAGCCATTGAGTAGACGTCTTTTGCGCTCAGCATCTACTTCAAAAGTATAGGTTTTACCATTAGCATCAATACTTTGTGATTCAAGGTCAATGGTGATTTCACCTTTAAAATTAAATAACTCATCCATAATATTATTGTCTTGCATAATCGGAAGGATGCCGTTTTTAAAACAGTTGTTATAAAAAATATCAGCAAAGCTTGGTGCAATAATCACTCTAAAGCCATAATCCTCTAATGCCCAGGGCGCGTGCTCGCGTGATGAGCCACAGCCAAAATTTTCACGCGTAAGTAGTATTTGTGCACCTTGGTATTCTGGTTGATTAAGTACAAAATCTTTGTTAAGTGGACGCTTAGAGTTATCCATACCTACTTCGCCATGGTCAAGATAACGCCATTCGTCAAATAAATTAGGGCCAAAGCCAGAGCGTTTAATGGATTTTAAAAATTGCTTAGGGATAATGGCATCCGTATCAACATTTGCCCTGTCTAGTGGTGCAGTAATTGAAGTTATGCTAGTAAATTTTTCCATTATCTAACCTCCGAAAAGTGACCGGCAATCGCACTTGCTGCTGCTATCGCAGGACTAACCAAATGAGTGAATGAACCTTGTCCTTGACGACCTTCAAAGTTACGATTAGAAGTCGATGCACAACGCTCTCCAGGTTCTAATTTATCAGCATTCATGGCGAGACACATAGAACATCCAGCCTCGCGCCACTCGTACCCTGCATCGGTAAATATTTTGTCTAAACCTTCGACTTCTGCTTGTTTTTTAATCAAGCCTGAGCCAGGTACTACTAAAGCCAGTTTGATATTATCGGCAATGTGTTTGCCTTTTGTGACCGCAGCAGCCACACGCAAATCTTCAATACGAGAATTGGTGCAAGAACCAATAAAGACTTTATCAATGTTCACCGTGTTGATTGGTGTATTGGCCTTTAGATGGATATAGCTTAGCGCATTACGAATGCCTTCTGCTTTAACTGGGTCGGTTTCTTTATCTGGATCAGGCACAATGCCACCCACCTCAATGACCATTTCTGGTGAGGTACCCCAGGTAACTTGGGGTTTAATGTCTTTAGCGTTAATACTAATAATTTGATCAAAATGAGCACCTTCATCAGAATGTAAGGTATGCCAATATTCGACAGCCTTGTTCCACTCATCGCCCGTTGGTGCCATTGGGCGGCCTTTAACGTATTCAATGGTTTTGTCATCAACAGCTATCATACCCACGCGCGCGCCAGCCTCAATGGCCATGTTACAAAGCGTCATACGCCCCTCAACACTTAAACCTTGAATGGTTGTACCGGCAAACTCAATGGCATAACCGGTACCTCCTGCTGTGCCGATTTGGCCAATAATATAGAGTGCCACATCTTTGGCGCTAACAAACTCATTTAATTGGCCACTCACTTCGATTTTTAAATTCTTAGATTTAGATTGCCATAAGCAACCAGTGGCGAGTACGTGCTCAACTTCAGAAGTACCAATACCAAAAGCCAATGCACCGAGTGCGCCATGAGTAGAAGTGTGTGAGTCGCCACAGACGATACTCATACCTGGCAGGGTGGCACCTTGCTCAGGGCCGACCACATGCACAATGCCTTGGCGTACGTCATTCATGGTGATTTCATTAATACCGAATATTTCGCAATTTTTATCCAGCGTTTCAATTTGTAGTTTTGAAATTGGATCTTCAATACCGGCAACACCACTTGAGCGCTCCGTGGTCGGTACATTATGATCTGGCACAGCCAAATTAGCATCAAGACGCCAAGGCTTTCTGCCAGCTATTCCCAGACCTTCAAAGGCTTGAGGCGAAGTTACTTCATGAATCAGCTGTCGATCAATATAGATAAGCGCCGTGGTTGCTTCTTCATGCACTACATGTGCCGCCATTAATTTATCGTAGAGTGTTTGTGCCATTACGCTAAAGTCCTGATTATTACTTGATAAAATAGCCTTATTTTACATTCTCTCTAAGTTTGATATGTGTGGTATTTGCGGCCAACTAAGATTTGATCATA
>QOAB01000094.1 GCA_003978285.1 Candidatus Thioglobus sp. | reverse complement strand
GCACTCATTCAAACTGATATGACTCGATGCATCCACTGTACGCGCTGTGTACGTTTTGGTGCTGAAGTAGCTGGTATTATGGAAATGGGTGGCACAGGTCGTGGCGAAGATATGAAGATTGAGCCATTTTTAACTGAAGGTATTCAATCAGAGCTTTCAGGCAATATGATTGATGTTTGCCCAGTGGGCGCATTGACTTCGAAGCCTTTCCGTTATGAGCTTAGATCTTGGCAAATGAATGCTGTTTCTAATATTGCTCGACATGATTTAGTCGGTTCGAATATTTACACACAAACTTATAAAGGCAAGGTTAAGCGTATTGTTGCTAAAGACAATGACAGCGTTAACGAAACATGGATTTCAGATAGAGATCGTTTCTCATACGAAGGTCTTTCTCATGAAAACAGATTGTTAGCACCACAGATTAAAGTTGAAGGCACTTGGAAAGAAGTTGAATGGAATGTCGCCTTAGATTTTGCCATTCTAGGTTTAGCAAATAATGTGATTAACACTCATCAATCAGATAAATTGGGGGCGCTAGCTTCAAATACAGCAACATTGGAAGAGTTTCACTTATTGCAAAAGATTTTAAGAGAAGTTGGTTCTGAAAATATTGATTACCGTCTAAATGTAAAAGATTTAGACCATGCTATTTCACTTGAATCAAACATTAAATTAGCAGGTTTAGAAGGTATTGACCATGCGCTTGTGATTGGTTCGAATCTACGATTAGAGCAACCAATGATTAGCCACCGTTTGCGTAAAGCCAATTTATCAGGCGCTAGTATTGATGTGATTAATGCAATGGCGTTTGATTTTAATTACCGACTTAATAGTGAAAATATTATTTCACCAAACCAAACAGCGGCAACGTTAGCAGGTGTATTAAAGTCAGTTTTACAAAATGCACACATTGAAGTTCCAGACTACTTAGTAGAAATTGAAGTAAGTGATATTGCAATGCAATTAGCAGAGAAATTATCTCAATCAAATAATTCAGTAATAGTCTTGGGTGAGCACATTATTAATAACCCGCAAGCAGCTAGTATTGCTAATTTGGTAAGCGAGATTGCACAGCATACTGATTCTACAACGCTTAATGTCAGCGCCACTGCCAATTCTATGGCGGCTAACATGGCGGGCTTTGTACCAGGCAAAGATGGTTTAGATGTAAATGCAATGTTGGCAGCTGATTTAAAAGCTTATATTTTGTTAGATGTTTATCCGCAATACGATTTCCATCATTCTGCTCAAGCCGTTGAAGCACTCAGTAATGATGATACTTTTGTAATCTCATTAAACAGCTTTAAAGATGACGCAGTTGCCCAGTATTCAGACGTTTTATTGCCGATTGCCAGTTTCTACGAAACATCAGGTTCGCATGTGAATGTTGAGGGTGAGGTTCAATCATTCGCAGCAGCGGTGAATGCGCCAAACAATGCAAAACCTGCTTGGAAAGTACTAAAAGTATTGGCGGATTTATTAGAGTTGCCAGGCTTCCATTATGCGGATTCAGCACAAGTTACTAGTGAGGTTATACATCAAAGCCACAAGCAGCATGCGCATGATGAAAGTATTGATGTAAAAGTTAAAAGAGGTATTAATGTTATTTGGCAAAAATCTCCTTATGCTGTAGATGTCTTATCTAGACATGCGGCTTCATTGCAAGCCACTAAGATCGGCCAAATTAACAGCGCCTCAATGAACAAAGCCACAGCTAAAAAATTAGAAGTTTCACACGATGATGAATATTTAGGCGTACCAGTGGCCATTAATGAGACGGTGTCTAACAACTGCGTATTTGTTAATGCAAATCATTCAACAGGAGTGCGGTCATGATGGCATTGTGGCAATCGTTTGTTGAGTTAGTGCACGAGCTAATTCCATGGTTTGATGGCTCTATTGCAACGATTTTGATTATTTTGATTAAAGCTGTGGCTTTGGTGATGCCGCTGATGTTGGTGGTGGCCTACTTCACTTATGCTGAGCGTAAAGTAATTGGTTATATGCAGTTGCGTATTGGCCCGAACCGAGTTGGTCCGAAAGGTTGGTTGCAACCGATTGCCGATGCTTTAAAGTTGATGACAAAGGAAATTATTTTTCCAACCAAGGCTAATATTTATTTATTCCTGTTAGCACCAATATTGGCGATTGCACCTGCAATTGCAGTTTGGGCAGTTATTCCTTTTGATGAAGGTATCTATGTTGCTAATTTAGATATTAGTTTATTATATGTTCTAGCAATCGGTTCGATCGGTGTGTACGGCATTATTTTAGCGGGTTGGGCCTCTAACTCTAAGTACCCATTATTAGGTGCATTGCGTAGTGCATCACTTTTAGTCTCATATGAAATTGTGATTGGTTTTGCTTTAGTAACCGTGGTGATGATTGCAGGTAGTGTTAATCTGAATGATATTGTTATGGCGCAAAAGGGCAGCATCTTACATTGGTACTGGATTCCATTATTCCCAATGATGATCATCTTCTTTATTTCTGCTTTAGTAGAAACTAACCGCGCACCGTTTGATGTGGTAGAAGGCGAATCAGAGATTGTGGGTGGTACCCATGTTGAGTATTCTGGCATGACATTTGCGGTATTTTTCTTAGCAGAGTACGCCAACATGATTCTGATGGCGGTATTAGCAGTGATCATGTTCTTTGGTGGTTGGCATTCTCCATTTGAAGGGGTTCCAGTTATGGAATCAATGTTTTCGTGGGTGCCAGGCATTATCTGGCTACTAGCCAAAACTAGCTTCTTTATGTTTTTGTATTTGTGGGTACGTGCAACATTCCCACGTTTTCGGTACGATCAAATCATGCGCTTATCATGGAAGGTGTTTTTACCATGGACCATTGCATGGATTTTTGTGGTCGCTTTGATGACACAATTAAAAATAGGGCCTTGGTTTTAGTGCTGATATTGGGAGTGTAATTTATGATTAATAACATTAAAAAATTAGTAAAAGAATTCAGTTTAAGTGAATTACGTGGCGGTATGAAGATTACCGCAAAAGAGCTGTTTAATAAGAAAATTACGGTTCAGTATCCAGAGGAGAAAACCCCAATCTCACCTCGTTTCAGAGGCTTACACGCATTACGACGTTACCCAAATGGTGAAGAGCGCTGTATTGCTTGTAAACTCTGTGAAGCAGTCTGTCCAGCTAATGCAATTACCATTGAATCAGAAATGCGAGATGATGGCACACGCCGTACTACGCAATACGATATTGATTTGTTTAAGTGTATTTTCTGTGGCTTTTGCGAGGAAGCTTGCCCTGTTGATGCCATTGTTGAAACTCAGATTTTTGACTATGCTTTTGTAGGCTCAAGAGATGGTAATGACAATACAAAAGGACAATTTGGTAGCATTATTACTAAAGATCAATTATTAGAAGTGGGTGATAAAAATGAAAAAATGATCAACCAAACCAAGTTGGAAGACGCAAAGTATAAATAAAGGCCAATTATGACATTTGATCAAATATTATTTTATGTGTTTTCGTTTTGGTTTGTTGCCAGTTCATTGGCAATGATTTTTTCGCGCAATGCGGCAAAAGCAGTCTTGTTCTTAATTCTATCGTTCTTTTCTGCTGCCAGTATTTGGATCCTGTTAGAAGCTGAATTTTTAGCCATTACCCTGATTTTGGTTTATGTCGGTGCTGTCATGGTACTGTTCCTATTTGTTATTAAGATGCTGAACATTGATAAGTCAACGCTACGTGCAAAGTTTGCCGGTTATTTACCATTAGGTCTGCTTGTAGCAGCGATTATTATTGCTGAGATGACTTTGGTCCTGGGTGGTAATCAGTTTGGTCTAGATGTGATAGCGGCACCGGAAAGACATGCGGCGGATTACAGTAATATTACTGTATTGGCGATGCAACTCTATACGACTTATGTTTACCCATTTGAATTAGCAGCTGTGCTGTTGCTAATTGCGATTATTGCAGCGATTACTTTAGTACACCGTAATGAAACCAGTCGTAAGAAGCAATCAATTTCAGAGCAAGTGAATGTTCAGGCCAAAGATAGGGTGCGTCTTGTTTCAATTGCATCGCCTAAAAAGGAGAATAAATAATGGTTAGTTTGAGTGATTATTTAATTCTAAGTGCGATTATTTTTTGCATTGGTCTAGTTGGTATTTTTGTTAATCGTACAAATATCATCACCTTGTTGATGTGTGTTGAATTGATTTTGGTAGCGGTTAATACTAACTTTATTGCTTTCTCACATTTTTTAGGCAATGAAGCGGGGCAAATTTTTGTCTTCTTTATTTTAACGGTGGCAGCGGCAGAGGTTGCGATTGGACTAGCCATTCTAACGCTACTATTTAGAAATAAAGGCACTATTAACGTTGATGTAACCAACAGTCTGAAGGGATAGATAAAAAACTGATCATGGAAAATATTTATTTAACAATTGCACTTGCCCCTCTTGTAGGCGCCATTATCGCTGGATTTTTCGGCTCTATGTTGGGTCGTACGGCTACACATACCATTACAATTTTAGGCGTATTGGTTTCAACCGTATTGGCATTGGTTGTCTTTAATCACCATGTTTTAGAGCAAGGCGCGGTCTTTAATCAAAACCTGTATACCTGGATGCAAATTGGCAGTTTGAATGTTAGTGTTGGCTTCCTAGTTGATAACCTGACCTCAGTGATGTTAGTGGTAGTTTCATTCGTTTCATTGATGGTGCATATTTACACTGTTGGATATATGCATGACGATGATGGCTACACCAAGTTCTTTAGCTATATCTCATTGTTTACTTTCTCAATGTTTATGCTGGTCATGAGTAATAATTTCATGCAATTGTTCTTTGGTTGGGAAGCAGTGGGCCTTGTTTCATACTTATTGATTGGTTTTTGGCATCATAAAGAATCAGCAGTTGAAGCCAACTTAAAAGCTTTCATAGTTAACCGAGTTGGTGACTTTGGTTTCTTATTAGGCATTGGTCTGGTGCTAGCTTTTAGTGGCTCACTTGATTATATGGAAGTATTTTCAAGCTTAGACAAGGTTGTGGGTCAATCACTATGGGGTGCGGACTT
>QOAB01000012.1 GCA_003978285.1 Candidatus Thioglobus sp. | reverse complement strand
CAACAGCAGCTGTTAAATCAAGCGCAAGTGCTTTGGTTGATTGAAAACAGATTTGGTAGTTTTTCAATAAAGCCATCACCTCAGGCTTAGGTGTTTGGTCAAGTTCACAAAATAAAGTGAAATATTGTTGATAATCAGCAACCTCAGAAAGTAAAGTTGCCAGTTGCTGTGTGTCTGTTAACTGCGCTTGCTTAATAGATAAAACTAACTCAAACTCTTCTTCTGTATCTTCTATCTCTTCAAAAATTTGATCCAAATCTTCATCAGTATCAATCGATAGAGAGAGCGTCTTAAACAAAGTAGAGTAATAGTCAAATCGCCATTCTTCAGGCAGGTCATCTGGATAAAAATCATCTTGCAGGTTTAAACCGCTGCGACCAATTAAAAATTCTGTTTCACTCATTGAGCTCTAATCCATTTATAATAGGTGAAAAATTACATAGTGTATAAAACATGGCAGACATTCTACTACCAATTATTGCTCTTTTATCAGGTTTTGCACTTTTAATTTGGAGTGCCGACGAATTTACCAATAATGGTGCAAAAATTGCCAATATTTTTAAAGTCTCACCGTTAATTATTGGTCTTATTATCTTTGGCTTTGGCACCTCCGCACCAGAAATGCTAGTGTCTGGACTGGCTGCATGGGATGGCAACACTGGTCTGAGTATTGGTAATGCCATTGGTTCTAATATCTTTAACATTGCTTTAGTACTAGGTGTTAGCGCTATTATTGTGCCGATTGAAGTGCGTGGAGATATTTTAAAAAAGGAATGGATTTTCTTAATGGTTGCCACGCTTTGTGCGGGCTTGTTGTTAAGCGATGGGTATCTTGACCTTACTGACGGACTTATTCTATTGTCGATGCTAATTTTATTTCTAGCCTACACACTAAAAGAATCAAAAAATAAAAAGCATCACGAATTTGATGATCTTGAACATGCCACAGACAAAAGTCAAACCAGTAAAACTTGGGTAATGCTACTTATTAGTTTAGTGGTGCTCATATCCAGTGCAAAATTAGTAGTGTATGGTGGTGTTGAGATTGCCAAGCTTTTTGAAGTCTCTGACTTAGTGATTGGTTTAACAGTGGTGGCGCTTGGTACCAGTCTGCCAGAATTAGCAGTTTCAATTAGCAGTGTACTCAAAAAACAATTTGATATGGTGGTGGGTAATATTATTGGCTCTAACCTATTCAATACCATTGCTGTGTTGGCTATTCCAGGCTTAATCCATCCCTCTAATGTACCAGAAGACGTCTTAAGTAGAGACTACCCAGTCATGCTATTATTGACTGTATTGCTATTCATTGTTTCGTACAAATTTAGTAAAAAACACATTATTAATCGCTTCGAAGGGGTTGTTTTAGTGGGTGTGTTTAGTTTCTACTTGTGGCAGTTGTTTTGAATTTAACTCTGGACAATGAGAAAGCAACTCAACAATTCTCACAACAACTAGCACAATGCGCACAAAATATCGATCACGCTATTGTGGTTTATCTTGAAGGTGATTTAGGCGCAGGAAAGACCACACTTGCCCGAGGATTTATTCAAAGTTTTGGTTTTGACCGTGTTAAAAGTCCAACTTATTCTTTGGTAGAAAGCTATCAAAATGATATTATCAATATCCACCATTTTGATTGCTATCGCTTAAGCGACCCTGAAGAATTAGAATATATTGGCATTCGTGAGTATTCAGATCCTGGCCACATTCAACTGATCGAATGGGCAGAACTAGGAGAAGGTATTATCGCACCTGCTGATTTGAGTATCAATATTACCGGCGAAGATAACACTAGAAAACTGTCTATTCATACTCACAGTGAAGTTGGTAAACAACTATTAGCCTGTTTGGATACCTAATTCACACTCTTAGAAACAACACCGTTAAAGCGCTAAAAAACAAGGTGAAAATTAATGGGTACGATTAGTGTGAATTGGTAGTTTTGCAGGGGGCGATCTTTTTTTGGGTACTTTTTCTAATGCGCGAAGCCTACCCTTGGGGTGCGCTAGAAAAAGTACCAGAGCCTAAGCGAGTAAATCTTTGATTTACAAGGAAGGATTTAAAAAAAATTAAGACTTGCTTGGCGCCTCACTTTCTTCAGGGGGCTCGTAGTTTGGATCGTTAGGATTCATAAAGATAAAGCCATAACCACTTTCAGTATCGATTTCATCAAAATCAACCATCATTCCTTCTAACAGTTCTTTCTGTGAGTAAGCTACTACATACTCAATACCATTAGACTCTAAATGAATATCGCTATCTGAGCGCTCATCGAAACCCATTAAATATTTAAAACCTTCATCGGTTTGATCAACTGCAAAACGAATAAGCATGCCTTGAGCATCTGGATTTTGAGTAGATAAGCCGATTTCTTCAGCCGCATTTTTAGTAATTGTAATCATGTTGTTTTTTAATATCTTTAATAAAATTAACAAATTGTTCAACCCAGTGATTACTGCCAACATTTCTAAGATGCGAATAAGTGGCTAGTAAATTGTGGATTAGTATCCCATCGCGCTTATTATCCACACCTACACCGCGTAAAACCTCATAGGCATAATGGGTTTTTGGATCAATATTTTCTAACTTGGAGTAATGAAATTCATGTGCAGAAATCTGTTTAGAGACTCCACTCCAGGGGTGATTACCCATTGGCGCAAGTTGTACATAACCTCGGCCAATCGGCTTGGGTGTCATTAACGTATCCGCTGCAATTACGCCAACCAGTTTATGCGACTTGCCTTGATGCGTAATTTGTCGGCTCAAATACATCAAGCCGCCACACTCAGCATAAGTCGGCAAGCCCGCTTCAATTTTAGCTTTAATATCGGTTAATAAAGATTGGTTGGCTGACAAAGCCTCTAATTGCATTTCCGGAAAACCACCACCAATAAACAAAGCATCTGCCTTAGGCAGTTGAGCATCTGTCAATGTATCGAAATACACCAAATCAACACCTAATGAATCGAACGCATCAAGATCATCTTGATAATAAAAACCAAAAGCACTATCCTTGGCCACTGCTACTGTGATTGATAACGTTGTATTGTTAATAACGGGTGCTGGTGATTCAATTGTTTTTTGATTAATGCCAATTAGTCTATCTAAATCAACTTGGTCAGCGATATGTTTAGCGGCTGTATCAATAAATTTTTGTGATTCAGGTGTTTCATTGGCTGGCATTAAGCCTAAATGACGCTCATCAATAATGAGTTCTTTAGAGCGTCGAATAGCGCCTAATACCGGTATGTCAGTGTAATGTTCAATCGCTTGAATTAGTTTTGATTCATGACGATCGCCAGCTATTTTGTTAAGCACAACCCCTGCAATATGGACATCAGTATCAAACACTTGATAACCTTTGACCAGAGGCGCAACACCGCGTGTGATTCCAGTAGCATCAACCACTAAAATAACTGGCAGCTTAAGTAACTTGGCAAGATCTGCATTCGCATCACCACCAGTCACGTTCATACCGTCATATAGCCCCTTATTGCCCTCAATAATAGCGATATCGCTGTTATTCGCATATTGACCGTACAATTGAATAATTTCATCCTCAGACATGTTGTAGAAATCAAGATTGTAGCAAGGGTTGCCACTGGCCTGAGACAGCCAAATTGGGTCAATGTAATCAGGGCCTTTTTTAAAGGATTGAACGTTTAATGATTGTGCTTTAAATGCTGCGCACAGCCCTAAGCTGACAACCGTTTTGCCTGAGGATTTGTGTGCAGCGGAAAGATAGATGGATGAAGCCATACTTCTATTATATCAAACAACTTTCTAAGATCTTTAATCTTAGATTGAACCGAATGATTTTTTAAAGTTTTCTAAGTCAGAATCTAAGATTTGTGATGAGGGTCAGCAACTTCATTTGCCAAGCTCTCAGGCAAGAAAGGTAAAAACTTCACTAACAGAGTCACAGCAATCAGTGCGACTGCGATACCACCAACACCTAACATTACTTCAGGTAATGACGGTGTATAAGCAGCAATACCGCCATAACCTTCTAAAATCTCTTTACCTGGGAATAACTCCATTGGGTAAGCTTGACCACCCACAATAATAATGTAGAGCTGAATAACGCCACCAATCAAGATAAGTAATGAGGCCAAACCTAGGGTCGAACGATTACTTCGAAGCGCTGGATGATAAATGAGTGCCATTGGGATTAAACCACCTAAGATGATCTGCCCATACCAAAACAACTGAGTATAAATACCGCCATCAAATAGAATAAAGTTTTCAACACCAGCATTCTCAGCTAAATACAAATTACCCAAATGCTTGACTGCGACAAAATACATGACTGCTGCAACAAACACACCTAGAAGACTACCCAAACGATTAACCACCGCATCACCTAGCGGGCGCTCAGTCCATTTATAACTGGCCATCAAAATTAAGATAAAGAACGCCAAACCAAAGGCAAATGACATAATAATAAACATCGGCGCCATGATAACAGCGTCATACGCTTGTCTAGCCACCAAAAAACCAAAAAT
The DNA here is from genome assembly GCA_003978285.1 of Candidatus Thioglobus sp. The sequence goes on along the minus strand of QOAB01000012.1, from coordinate 584 downwards.
AGAGCCTGTACCAGTAGTCAGAATTAAACGCCATGAGAATGCAGCCAAGCCAGCTTTAGAGGTAAACCGATTCATGCGACGCTCAAACATCATCCATAAATACACAGCAACAATGACAAAGAAGCCGTTGTATAAAATAATGTTCCAAGCAAAAATTGATTTAAAGTTGTACTCTGTCATTGCTACAATCAAACGATCAGGGCGACCTAAATCAAGCACCAACACCATTAAACCACCTGCCAATAACGCCAAGGCTACTAAGCCAGATAAACGTGACAATGGTTTGTACAATTTCTTTTGAAAAACAGAGGCAATTGAGGCAACATTCAGTGCACCAGAAGCAGCGACGATTAAGAACAAGGCAAACACATGAGGCATGCCCCATACAATACGGTTGCTCATGCCTGTTACATAATGACCATGGTGCTCCATATAATAAACAGCACCGAGTGCTGCTAAAATAAGTACACCTAAGCCTGCAATCAATGCATAAAAACCTAAACTTCTTCCCTGAGTTTCTTCGTAACGAATGTTCATAAAATTCCTAAATTTTGTTACTGTTAAATGCCGCTATAACGTACACC
>QOAB01000031.1 GCA_003978285.1 Candidatus Thioglobus sp. | reverse complement strand
AGCAATAAACCGAATCCAAAGAAGCTGGCTAATACCCAAAATATGTTATCTTGTTGGAGTAACGCTGCAATTTTGTCAGTTTCGTTAAGCTCGATTGTCGGTGTATTTGTCGGTGTATTTGTCGGTGTATTTGTCGGTGTATTTGATGGCGTGTTATTAACCACGACAGCAGTTGGTTTGACTATTGTTGTTTCAGCGCCTTGAATAGGCAATACGATTTCAGTGGTCTTTTCTAGCGGCGGATAACAAATACCGCCTAACCAGCAACCTTGGTATTTGGCAACAAAAGTGATTTGCTGTGACTGAATATTTTTAAGTGGAATTTCAACGTTAAGTTGGCCTTTATGAATTTGCACTTTGCCAAACAACGGATCATCTTTTTCCTTGCCTTTAGGGAAAGCCACGTCGCCAATCTCAGCACCTGTGACGTCAATAAAAAACTTATCATGATATAAATAGTACTCTGGATGAATTTGCCAAGTCGCCATGAGCGTGTTGGTATTAATAGCTACAATTGAGAAGGCAAAGGCTTCATCTGCAGGTAGTGGCTCATCAGAAATAGGCGTTACTTTGTCGACCACTGACTGAATGCCAATCTTAGCCCTAGAAAAAATATCAAGAGCATTGTCTACTAAAGATGGCCCGTGAATACTGCTAATATCAAGTACAACTGATTTAGTAATGGGTGGATAACACACACCTAAATCTGCACAACCTTGAAAGGTTACATTTAACTGGACTGATTTAGCATCGCCCTCAAGAACCGGAATAGCAACAACAATATTGTTACGATAAACGCCAATTTTGCCAAAAAATTCATCATTTTTAATTTTAGCTTTTGGGAATTTGGCTGTGCCTAGTTGGGTAGAAAAATCGGAAGAAATTTTGATTTTTTCTTTGTATAGATAGTAGCCTTGGGCGATATCCCAATTGAGCAATATTTCATCATTGACAACTCTGGCTTTAAAAGCAAAAGCTTCATCCGCAGGCAGTAAATCACTCGCCGCTTGTGTTGGTACTAATGCTGACAGTAGTAATAAAAATAAAGGCAATAATAAGCGTTTCAAATCTCTCTCCCAAATATTTCAAACCCAAAAAAAATCTTCTATCTAATTACAGTTAGGGTTAAGGCCTCATTATAAGTCATAATAGCGCTTTAAACAAATAGACAGAATAACAGGCAATAAAAACCCTGAACACAAAAGCATTCAGGGTTTTTGGGCAACAACTTAAGCCGCTTAAAAGCAAACGGATTAAGTGATATTAGCCAATTTTTGCTTGAATAGCATCAATCACTGCTTGAGATGAAGTAGCATCAACGCTAAGCAATAAACCTTCGTTTTCGTAGAAGCCAACCAGAGGTGCAGTTTGGTCGTTGTATACGTTTAAACGGTTGCTGATCGCTTTTTCAGTTTCATCTTCACGTTGTGTTACAGCGCCATCACATTTGTCACAGACACCTTCAACTTTAGTCGGATTAGATTTAACGTTGTAGATTGCGCCACAACCTTCACAAGTACGACGCGTGGTTAAACGATCAAGAATCACATCACGTGGCACTTGGATTTCAACCGCAGCGTCTAATTTTTCGCCCATTTTTTCAAGTAATGCTTTCAATGCCTCTGCTTGTGGAATAGTGCGTGGGAAGCCGTCTAATAAGTAGCCAGATTTACAATCGTCTTCTTGAAGGCGTTCTTCCATAATGCCCATAATTAAATCGTCAGAGACTAAGTCGCCTGCTTTCATTGCCGCTTGAGCTTGCTTGCCTAGTTCTGTTCCGGCTGCTACTGCGCCACGTAAGATGTCGCCTGTAGAGATTTGAACCGAACCATCGATTTTTGTTAGTAATTTTGCAACAGTGCCTTTGCCGGCACCTGGAGCACCTAAAAGAATTAATTTCATAATGTTTCCTTGGGGTTAAATAAAAAAGAAGTAGTTAATAAAAAAATCGGCCTCGTCTTTAATGTTTCTCGTCTTTAATATTTCTCGTCTTTAATATTTTGAGGTCAAAATTGAGCGAAAATTATATCATAAACTTCGTATATAGTGAAATGGCATTTAAAGTAAGCGCCTAGAGACTCATTTGTAAAATTTCCAATATTTTTTCACTTCAAAGAGTATTTCTTACACTGCGTTCAGGGCAGAAGTGGTTAAAGGTTTTTTTTACTGAACCACAACCACCATAGCTGGACGCACTAAGCGACCATTAAGTGTAAAGCCAATTTGTACCACTTCAAGCACTGAATTGGATTCTTTGTCAGGCATAGGTACCATCGTGACCGCCTCATGAAACTCAGGATTAAAAGCCCCGTCTGTTGGGTTGATAACTTCAACACCGAACTTTTCCATGGTGGATAAAAACACTTTGTCGGTCATCTCTAAGCCTTCAATAATGTGCTCAATAGTGGCTTTCTCTTCATTGGCAGTTTTAAGCCCCATGGTGAGTGAGTCTTTGACTTCAAGCAGTGCTTTAACAAAACCGTCAAGGGCAAACTTATGTGCATTTTCAAGATCTTTGGCATTGCGACGTTTGAGATTTTCCATTTCAGCTTGGGCACGAAGCACCTTGTCCCAATTATCTTTGGCAGATTGTTGGGCTTCTTCTAGTTGGGTCTGTAGATCGTCTGATTGTTCGTCAGTCGTTGCTTGTTCGACATTTTTGTCCTCTACTTTTTCTTCGGTTTTTTCTTGCGCTTTCTTTTTTGTCATTTTAATGCTCAACTCATGTATATTTGTACTCGTTATATAAGGGCTATTTTAAATAAATCAACAGCAATAAATCAACTATGTTTAATACCATTGGCATCATTACTAAACCGAACGATCCAGTCAGCGAAGGCAAGGCTGGAGAACTCAGTACGTTTCTTGAGCAGCAAGGTGTTGGCGTGGTGCTTGAATCAGAAGAAATTGCAGAGCAGGCAGATTTGATCATTGTGGTGGGCGGCGATGGTTCTTTGCTCAATACAGCACGTTCTTTTGTTGATAATAACATTCCAATCTTGGGTATTAACTTAGGCCATCTTGGGTTTTTAGCTGATGTTTCAGTTAATAACATGTTAGATCTTGTGGCTGAAGTACTCAATGGCGATTTCACCAAAGAAGAGCGCTGTTTGTTGTCATGTCAGATTGAGCAAGATGGCGATGTACTAGGCCAACATTTAGCGCTAAATGACGTGGTTGTGCACCGTAAAGAAACCCTAAAAATGATCGAGTTTGATGTGTTTATTGATGACAAGTTTGTGAACAATCAACGTGCTGATGGATTGATTGTAACTACACCAACGGGTTCAACCGCTTATGCGCTATCAAGTGGTGGCCCAATTATGCACCCAGGAGTTAATGCCATTGGCTTGGTATCAATTTGCCCGCATACCATGAGTCATAGACCGCTCTTGGTGCCGGGCGGTAGTGAGGTGGTGATTCGCGTAAAAGAATCTGATGAAGGTGCAACCGTGAGCTTTGACGGGCAAACTTCAGTGTCTATTGTTTCTGGACAAGATATTCGTGTACGCCAACATGGCAGCTTTATTCATCTATTGCATCCGCAGAACTATGACTATTTTGAGATTATTCGCTCAAAGCTACATTGGGGCGCTAAGCTTTAATACGCAATATCGGTTATGTTATCCCAGCTATCGGTTAAAAATTTGGCGGTTGTTGAAACCTTAGATCTGGCTTTTTCCCCAGGTATGAGCACAGTGACGGGCGAGACCGGTGCGGGTAAATCTATTCTTTTACAAGCGCTTAATTTAGCACTAGGCGGGCGTGGCGATTCTTCCTTGGTGCGCCACGGTAAAGACAAGGCCGAGGTAAGTGCTGCGTTTGATGTGTTTAACCAACAAAAGATACAAGCTTATCTTCAAGAGCAATCACTAGAGGATGAGGGTGAATGTATTTTGCGTCGTATTATTAGTAGTGACGGCCGTTCAAAGGCTTTTGTTAATGGTGCCAGCGTACCACTATCGGTTTTAAAAGGCGTGGGTGAGTTGCTGGTTGATATGCATGGGCAAAACGAACACCAATTATTATTGCGCCCCGATCAACAGCGAAGTTTGCTCGATGCTTATGCGCAAAGTACCGAAGCTTGTGCTTTGCTTAATGCAATCGTTGCTAAATATAAGACCATTAGTAATCAAATTGATGAACTCAGTACTAATCAGGAGTTTAAACAGCAACAACAAGCTTTATTACAACACCAGTTGCAAGAGCTAGAGAATGCCGAACTGACGCAAGATGAGCTTGACCATATTGAAGGCGACTTTAAAACCAGCGCAAATGCAGCCAGTTTGATTGAAAAAATTTCCACCATACTTAATCAGTTGGAGCAAGAGATTGGCGCCAATACTCAGCTACTCAGTCTGAGTTATGAATTGAGTCAAGCGGCAGAAACAGATGAAAAACTTTTACCTATTTCAGCATTGTTATCCAGTGCACAGGTGCAAACACAAGAAAGCATTTATGAATTAACCAGCTACTTATCTGGTTTGTCGGTTGATGAGCAAATAACTGCTGAACTAGAGGCTCGATTGAGCGAATTGCACGATTTGGCGCGTAAGCACAATTGTCAAATTACAGAATTAATGGTTGCCAAGGATAAGGTTGTTGCGGAAGTAGAATCCATTGGCGGTGTCGGTGCATCAATTGATGCTTTACAACAACAAAAAAATCAATTGTCCCAGCAGTATCAAAAACAAGCTAAACGTTTAAGTAAAATAAGAGTTGAAAAGGCCAAGCACTTATCAAACGCAGTCACCGAAGCTATGCAAGTGTTGGGTATGCCGGGTAGTGAGGTCAAAGTTGACCTAGCTAAAAAGGCAGAGGGTGTGCACTACAATGGTGATGAGGGTGTCGACTTCTTAGTGAAAACCAATATGGGTAGTGACTTTAAAGCTTTGAAAAAAGTGGCGTCAGGCGGTGAATTATCGCGCATATCATTGGCAATATCGGTGGTCAGTAGTGACAGTGAATATACCCCAACGTTGATTTTTGATGAAGTCGATGTCGGTATTAGTGGTGCAGTTGCTGAGGTGGTTGGGCAAAAATTAAAGCAGTTGAGCGAACATTATCAGATTATTTGCATTACTCATTTGGCGCAAGTGGCT
>QOAB01000006.1 GCA_003978285.1 Candidatus Thioglobus sp. | reverse complement strand
AATTTATCTAAAGAAAAATTTATCAACGTCACACATTGTTGAAACTCGATTTGACACCAACCTTAAAGACATGGAATTGTTGTTTAATTCTAATTGGGATAGTCTTAAACAGCTGGATGCAACCTTACAAACCGACGGTAAAAAGATTGTGGTCATGGTGCATTCAACTCAGCTGAATGAGATGGATCTTAATGATATTAAGGTTCAAATCTTGGATATGAGCCAGCCTAAATTAGACGTAGAGGTGATTGGTAAGATCGATACCCAAAGTGAAAGACTAGTTGAGTTTTTGCGTCGTGCACCACTCAGTGAAACTGTGAATGATGTGTTGAGTCAATTTACTTTAACAGGTGACGTTACTGGTGATATGAAATTAGTCGTTCCGCTAGATGAGAGAGATTCGATTTTGGATATTGATTTGGTGCTCGATAAAAATCGTCTAACCACTTTAAATGGTGCAATTGTGGTTGAGAATTATAAATCAAACTTAGCTTTCCATCATGGTGAAATTACCTCTAAAGGTGAGGGCGATATTCGTGGTATGCCATTTGATATCCGTATTAATCCAAATAATCGAGGTGACGATAATGAAAGTACTTTTGGCGTCGAATTGGTTAATAATGACAGTAATTTTGAAATTTATATTACCAAGCGGATCGATCAGTCTTGGCGCGCTAGAGTTGAATCAGAATCAATTAAAAGCAATGTAGAAGTGGTGCTCAATGAGGGTGGTAATCCTAGTGTGAGGCTGTTAGGATTACAAGTGACAACACTAGATGCGATTAAAGGTGAATGGAATATTACACCTGATGATTTCCCAAGTATGTATCTTAGTGCTCATGGTATTTATATTGATGAGAATGATTTACCCAATTTCAGTGCCGAATTACTCTCACAAGGCAACATGTTAACCATTAGTAATTTGCAGTTTGATGGCATTGGTGTGGGTGATGATATGCTGAGCTTTAATGGCTTTTGGGTTGATGGTAGGACTCGACTTTATGCCAATGCAAAAGGTAGTGGTTTAGCTGAGTTTTTACAAAAACTTAAAGTTAAAGAAAAAGTGACGGGCGGGGAGTTTGATTTTGATATTCGTCTTTCTTGTGAGTGTACGCCATGGAATATGAACTATCAAGATGTTACTGGCTATGTCACTATGAAGGTGAAAAAAGGTGTCTTTACTGAACAAGACCCAAATATTGGCCGTATTTTGTCACTATTGAATATTAAATCAATCGCCAAGCGTTTGAAGCTTGATGTGGCTGATGTCACTAAAGAAGGTTTTGCCTATGAAGATATTGATGCAAGAATCCATATTGGCAATGCTTTAGCTAAGATTGACAAGTTTGAGCTGAATGCAACATCAGGTGTGATTCGGCTAACAGGACAAAGTCATATCATTAATGAGGAATACGAAATGATGGCCAAGGTAAGCCCGGCCGTGGGTGATGCGGTACCAGCAGCAACTGCTTTGGCAGGTGGTGGTGCAATCGGTCTGGGTGTTTGGTTGATAGATGAAGCTTTATTTGATGGCAAATTAATTGACAAGATTGTCGACAAGGTGGTTGATATTGAATATAAAATTACCGGTCCGTGGGATAATCCTATTATTGAATAGCCAACAATCCAAACTATGATCGAACAATTATTAGATGACCATCATCTGAACCAAGAAAAAATTACTAAACTTCTATCTTCTCTAGCGGTGAAGGGGGTGGATTATGCAGATTTGTATTTTCAGCATTCGGTGGCTGAGTCGTGGTTTTTAGAGGAAGGCATTGTTAAATCTGGTACTTATCATATTAGCCATGGTGTAGGCGCCAGAGCGGTTAAAGGTGAACAAACAGGCTTTGCTTATTCAGATGATTTAAACGCCAAGGCGATTGATGAGGCAGTGGATTTTGCCAAAGGTATTTCAAAACACAAAGCACCGCAGAAGATTCAAACTTTTCATTCGGTGCCACCAGTCGCCAAATACAGTGGGCTGAGCCCATTAGGTAGTTTAACTTCAGAAGAAAAAGTTGATTTACTCAAATTGATTGATTCTATTGCCAGAAAAGAGCCTAAAGTAAAGCAAGTCAGTGCCTCTTTATCAGGCGCTTATACTGAGGTGTTAATTGTATCAACCGATGGCGTTTATCAAAAAGATTATCGGCCGATGGTGCGTGTGAGTGTGAGTGTGATTGTTGAACACGATGGCCGTATTGAGTCAGCTTCAAGTGGTGGTGGTGGTCGATATGATTATCGTTATTTCATTGATCACAACTTGGCTGAAATTTACACTCATGAAGCTATTAGACAAGCATTAGTAGCCCTGAAGGCAAAGGGTACGCCCGCAGGTAATATGCCAGTGATATTGGGCCCGGGTTGGCCAGGCGTGTTGTTGCACGAGGCTATTGGGCACGGCTTAGAAGGTGACTTCAATCGCAAAGGCACTTCGGTATTTACCGGAAAAATTGGCGAACAAGTAGCCAGTGAGAAATGCACCATTGTCGATAATGGCACGCTGGCTAATCGGCGTGGATCTTTAACCATAGATGATGAAGGCACGCCAACACAAAACACTACCTTGATTGAAAATGGTATTTTAAAAGGTTATCTATTTGATAAATTAAATGCCGGATTGATGGGTGAAAAATCCACTGGTAATGCAAGGCGTGAATCATATGCGCATATCCCGATGCCAAGAATGACCAATACTTACATGCTAAATGGTAAAGACTCCCTAGAAGAAATGATCGCCTCAGTTGATGATGGATTGTATGCGGTAAACTTTGATGGTGGACAAGTTGATATTACTTCAGGTAAATTTGTGTTCTCAGCGAATGAAGCTTATTTAATTAAGAATGGGAAAATCACCACACCAGTCAAAGGGGCGACGTTGATTGGCTCAGGTGATGAAGTACTAAAGAAAATATCTATGGTGGCAAATGATCTCAAGTTGGACTCAGGCGTTGGTGTATGTGGCAAAGATGGCCAGTCTGTACCGGTTGGCGTGGGGCAGCCAAGTTTGAAGATCGACCAATTAACAGTAGGCGGCACGGAAGTAGACGCATAAATTATGCTGAAATATATTTTGTTATTTGTTCAACGTTTGATATAATATTTAACTTCTATCAAGGAGAGAGGATTAGGTGTTAGAAAACTATCTACCTATCATGGTTTTTATATTCTTAGGCATTGCATTTGGCGTTGGCCCAATGTTAATTGGCTATTTATTAGGGCCTCATAAACCAGATGAAGAGAAGAATTCTCAGTTCGAGTGTGGATTCCCTGCTTTTGATGACTCTCGTATGTATTTCAATGTACGTTATTATTTAGTTGCTATTTTATTTATTTTGTTTGACTTAGAAGTTGCTTTCGTCTTCCCATGGGCAGTTGTACAATCTGATTTAGGCTGGTTTGGTTTTATTAGTATGAGCGTCTTTTTGTTTTTACTGGTGGTGGGCTTTGTTTTCGAATGGAAGAAAGGTGCGCTAGAGTGGGAATAAGGATTATTTAGTATGGCAATTGAAGGTTTAATGAAAGAAGGCTTTGTTACCACGTCGTTGGACAAGGTAATTAACTGGGCAAGAACAGGTTCTTTATGGCCAATGACATTTGGTTTAGCTTGTTGTGCGGTAGAAATGATGGAGGCGGGATCTTCTCGTTATGATCTTGACCGTTTCGGTATTGTATTTAGACCAACCCCTAGGCAATCAGACTTAATGATTGTAGCAGGCACACTAACCAACAAAATGGCGCCAGCGCTTAGAAAAGTTTACGATCAAATGCCTGAGCCAAGATGGGTGATTTCAATGGGGTCTTGTGCAAATGGTGGTGGCTATTACCATTATTCTTATGCCGTTGTGCGCGGTTGTGACCGCATTGTACCGGTTGATGTGTATGTACCAGGCTGTCCACCGACAGCAGAAGCACTACTTTATGGTATTTTGCAACTCCAAGATAAAATTCGTCGTACTAATACGATTGCGAGAACTTAATGGAAGATTTAAAAGAACAACTAATCGAAGAATTCGGTGAGGACAATCTGGTTGAAGCTTTTGGTGAGCTTACTTTAACGGTTGATTCTGACGACATTATTAAAGCTTGTCTTAGGCTTAGAGATTTTTTCTTTTTTGACACTTTGATTGATCTATGTGGTGTTGATTACTTAACTTATGGCCAATCTGATTGGGCCGCGGACGCCAGCTCTTCAGGTTTTAGCCGAGCACGTGAAGCACAAAACGATGAAGATAGGCACGAGCAACGTTTTGCCGTGGTTTATCATTTACTCTCAGTGAGAAAGAATTACCGATTACGAGTTAAGTCTTACGTTGACGAGGCAGAGCCAATTATTAAATCGGTGACTGATATTTGGGCGTCGGCTGATTGGTATGAGCGTGAAGCTTTTGATTTAATGGGTATTTTGTTTGAAAACCATACGGATTTACGTCGTATTTTGACAGACTATGGTTTTGTGGGTCATCCACTACGCAAAGACTTCCCAATGATTGGTGAGGTTGAAATGCGTTATGACGAAGACTTGGGCCGTGTGGTTTACGAGCCTGTGAGTATTGAGCCAAATGTTAATGTACCTAGAGTAATCAGGAAATAAGATGGCTGAAATTCGTAACTATACCCTTAACTTTGGCCCTCAACATCCTGCAGCGCATGGTGTTTTACGCCTTATTTTAGAAATTGATGGCGAGGTAATTGAGCGTGCAGATCCACATATCGGCTTACTTCATCGTGGTACCGAAAAATTAGTAGAGTCTAAGCCATATAACCAATCTATTGGTTATATGGATCGCCTAGATTACGTTTCAATGATGTGTAATGAGCACGCTTATGTGATGGCAATTGAAACCATGCTTGGGCTTGAAATACCTGAGCGAGCAAAGTATATTCGTGTGATGTTTGATGAGATTACTCGTATTCTAAATCACTTAATGTGGCTAGGTACACACGGACTTGATGTTGGTGCGATGAGTATTTTCTTGTACGCTTTTCGCGAGCGTGAAAAGTTGATTGACTGCTATGAAGCGGTATCAGGCTCACGTATGCATGCGACGTATTATCGTCCAGGTGGTGTTTACCGCGACCTTCCAGATAAGATGCCTCAGTATTTAGAGTCAGATTTCCGTACTGAAAAAGAGTTGAAGGTAATGAACGAGAA
>QOAB01000034.1 GCA_003978285.1 Candidatus Thioglobus sp. | reverse complement strand
AGCTATAAGTATCTTGATGAGCAACAGATTCTAGATGCATTAAATAATCGCCCTAAAGATCAACACGTAGTGATTACAGGTCGAGCTGCTTCAGAAAGTTTAATAGAAATTGCTGATACTGTGAGTGAAGTGAAAGATATCAAACATGCTTTTAGAGAAAACATCAAAGCACAGAAAGGAATTGACCTTTAAGTATTCTCGCTCATATACTGCAAGGCTTGATACAAATATTCAACCGGAACTATTTTTAGCCCTTTAGGCGCCTTTTTAGGTAGATTACCCTTGGGTATGATTGCCACCTTAAAACCGTGCTTTTGCGCCTCTGATAAACGCTCAATTGCATTGTAAACTGGGCGCACCTCGCCAGTTAAGCCAACTTCACCAAAAGCAATCCAATCGTTGGGAATAACTCTATCTCTAAGGCTGGACATAATCGCTAACATCACCACTAGGTCAGATGCTGTTTCATTCACCTTAATGCCACCCACTACATTCACAAATACGTCTTGATCGTGCGTTGCCACACCGCCGTGCTTATGCAGTACTGCGAGCTGCAAAGCCAAACGATTTTGATCTAAACCCACGCAAACACGTTTAGGGTTGCCGCTGGCTTGGTCAACCAAAGCCTGTACTTCAATCATTAGCGGGCGAGTTGCCTCACGCGTGACCATCACCATCGATCCCGGCGATGGTTTGGCTTGATTGGATAGGAAAATAGCTGACGGATTGTCCACCTGTTGTAGGCCGGTTTCGCCCATGGCAAATACACTAATCTCATTCACGGCGCCAAAACGATTTTTCACCGCACGGATAATCCGATAACGACCACCGGCATCGCCTTCAAAATACAAGACTGCATCGACCATGTGCTCCAATATTCTTGGGCCAGCTAAAGCGCCGCCTTTAGTCACATGACCAATCATGAGTAAAATCGTATTGGTTTGCTTGGCAAACTGTGTGAGTTGTGCGGCGCAATCACGCACTTGAGTTACTGAACCTGGCGCAGAAGTTGAGCCATCAGTCACCATAGTTTGGATTGAATCAATCACAATAACTTTGGGCTGCACTTCTTTAGCCAGCTTAATAATTTTTTCTAAGTGAGTTTCACTCAATAGCAAAATATCTTCGTTAATACCCAAACGAATCGCCCTATCGCTAATTTGTTCGGCTGATTCTTCACCACTCACATACAAAGTCGTGTTGTCTTTATTGATCGCAGCCATGGCTTGCAAGATTAGGGTTGACTTACCAATACCAGGGTCACCACCAATCAACACAACTGAGCCATCCACTAAGCCACCACCAAGGGTGCGATCAAGCTCACTCAAACCTGTGCTTAATCTAGCCCTGTTTTCAGATTTAATGGCGGAAAGATTTTGAACTTTTGACGGGGGTAGGTCTTTAAGACTCTCAGGTTTAGATGATGTAGCTTGGGATAGGATCACCTCTTCTAGAGTGTTCCATTCTTTGCAGTCTAAACACTGCCCTGCCCACTGATGGTGCGATGCACCACAGACTCTACATACAAACTCTATTTTTGCTTTTGCCATAAATAAATTCTACTGCCACTCATCAAAATGAAAAAACTTAACATCTAAATATTCTGCCGTGTCATCAGCATCTTGGTCATTCCAAGGTAAATTTAATTGACCCACACAGCCATAAATTTTATTCTTAAGTTTTTTCATAGAAAAAATTAACATTTCCTTAGAAGGGTTCGATTCATGACATTCAATGCAGCTTTCTTTATAAAGAATCTCACCATCAATAATATTAGCAGCATTAGTGGAACTAAAAGTGGCAACCATCAAGAAACATAAGCTTACTATCTGAACAGAACGCTTCACAATTATTTATTCATAAGCTTATCAATCTCATCTTTAAAAGCTTCAATATCTTGGAATTGGCGATACACTGAAGCAAAACGAATGTAAGCTACTTCATCAAGCGCTTTGAGTTCTTCCATGACCCATTCTCCAATTTTGGAAGAAGGTACTTCTCGCTCAGACCGGGTCATTAGCTTACGCGAGATACGTGCAATAGCAGTTTCAATTTGTGAAGTTTTTACTGGGCGTTTTTCTAAAGCTTTTAATAACCCTGAGCGAAGTTTATCTTCACTAAAGGATTCACGAGATTCATCACTTTTAATTAAACGTGGGAGGTTTAAGTCAACGGTTTCACGTGTTGAATAACGCTCATTACAAGAGGTGCATTCCCGACGACGGCGCACTTGTGAACCATCGTCAATTAAGCGAGTGTCTAATACCTTGGTATCGTCAGACTGACAAAATGGACAGCGCATTCTCCCCCTTGAATAATGCTATTTATAAACTGGATGGTCAGCACAAAGCTTAGTTACTTTTGCCTTAACCTCGTCAATCACTATTGATTATCTAAGTCATCACAAATATCACACATCCATGAGGCAAGATCAGTACATTCGCTTTCACTGAAGCCGCGCGTCGTTGCTGCTGGCGTACCGACACGAATACCACTAGTCACAAATGGTGATTGTGGATCATTCGGTACCGCATTCATGTTAACAGTAATGTGCGCCGAACCTAATGCTGCATCAACTGCTTTACCCGTTAGACCTTGATCAATAAAGCTCACTAAGAATAAGTGATCATCCGTACCACCAGACACCACATCAAATCCACGTTTAATAAACGTATTAGCCATAGCTTGCGCATTAACCTTAACTTGCTTTTGATAAGTCTTATACTCATCAGTCATTGCCTCTTTAAAACAAACTGCTTTAGCGGCAATGACATGCATTAAAGGACCGCCTTGAATACCGGGAAAAATCGCTGAATTAAGTTTCTTTTCAATTTCCTCATTGGCCTTAGCTAGAATCAAACCACCACGAGGGCCACGAAGTGTCTTGTGTGTAGTTGTCGTTGTGATATCAGCAATACTAACTGGAGATGGGTATTCACCCGTTGCAATGAGGCCAGCTACGTGAGCCATGTCCACCATTAAATACGCACCAATTGAATCGGCAATATCTCTAAAACGCTGCCAATCAACTACGCGAGAATAAGCGGAGAATCCTGCAATAATCATTTTTGGATTATGCTCTTTGGCTAATGCTTCAACTTGCTCATAATCAATCTCACCAGTTTCAAGGTCTAAACCATATTGGATTGCGTTAAAGTTCTTACCTGAAAACGAAGGTGCTGCGCCGTGGGTAAGGTGACCACCATGTGCCAGACTCATACCCAAAATCGTATCACCCGGAACCAATAACGCTTGGTAAACCGCAGCATTTGCTTGCGAACCAGAATGTGGCTGTACATTGGCATAATCTGCACCAAACAATTCTTTAGCGCGATCAATGGCTAATTGCTCAACCACATCCACATGCTCACAACCACCATAGTAACGTTTCTTAGGGTAACCCTCTGCATACTTATTGGTTAATTGGGATCCTTGCGCTTCCATCACTGCAGGTGACGTGTAGTTCTCACTAGCAATTAATTCAATATGTGCTTCTTGACGCGCTTCTTCTGCAGTAATTGCATTGGCAATATCAATATCTACAACGGCTAAAGTTTGAGATTTTTCGAACATAATTTTTTCCTTGTAAATTTTATGTATTTGAATTAGAATTAATTTTATCTCATTTTGTTTAATTGAAACGTAATTATGACTCAAATATTAGTGCCATTAGCCAACGGATTTGAAGAAATTGAAGCTATTAGTATTATTGATATATGCAGACGTGGCGGTCTTGATGTTATCGTCGCTGGTGTAGATGGAATGACTGCCATGGGTGCACATAATATTCCTATCGTAACTGATTGCTTAATCACTGAAATCAATGCGAATGATTTGGATATGATTGTACTGCCTGGCGGCTGGGACGGAACTGAGGCTTTGGCTAAAAATAAAACCGTACAATCACTGCTTAAACAAATGCAACAAGATGACAAACTGATTGGTGCTATTTGTGCAGCACCATACGCACTTGATGCCGCTGGCGTACTCAATGATAACTATACTTGCTACCCTTCTATTGAAAATAAAATTAGACTTAAGGGTTATAGTAGCGATCAGAATATAGTTATCGATGGCAAAGTTATGACCTCACAAGGGGTTGGTACTGCTATTTGCTTTGCACTTGAAATTATCAAAACTTTGCAAGGAAATGACAAATATCAACAAATAAAGCAAGAAATACTGGCAGAATGTTAGATTTTTATTAGAAAATATTGATAATTATCTAAATACACCCTAAAAATACCAAATATTATCGATTTTTATGTAAAAAATGGCCTATTTATGCTTTTTATTGGTTAAAAACAGGGTTTTTTAACGGTTTTTACTAAAATTTTAATAATTTCATTGGTAAATTTTTAAGTATGCTAATAAGTAGTTCAATTTAAATTACCATTTAAAGGCACTTGTTTTTTTACCAACTATTTTTCCATCAAATACCAGATTTGCAACAGAATTTGCCGCACCAAAACAAACATGGAGAGGCAATAAGTGCTCTTCTCTTGGATGGCAATATCTTGCAAAAGGTGCTTTACTCCATTCGATTAATCTTGTTTTTCGTTCAGTCAATGAAAGGTCATTACTATCTGTGATAGTGTCAATTATCCACTGTCCAAATGCTGCATTTTTGGCATCAGAATCATCTACATTCTTAGAAAAAAATTCACTCATATTGTGAAAGGTGAATCCTGATCCAATAATAAGTACTTTTTCTTTTCTCAACGCTGAAAGGCTTTTACCAATTTCAATATGTAACTTTGGATCTAAACTATTAACCAGTGATAATTGCACGCAGGGAATTTGCGCATCAGGAAACATAATCTTTAGCGGTACAAACATACCATGATCAAAACCACGTTGCTCATCCAATCTTGCCTTAATGCCATTTTTTTGTAATAAATTAAAAATTTTATTGGCAAGCACAGGATCTCCTGGTGCTGGATATTTGATGTCATAGGCTTCATCCGGAAAACCATAATAATCATAGATTAATGGAGGATTTTTACCACTGGTTATGGCTACTTCGTCTTCTTCCCAGTGAGCGCTAATCAATACTATTGCTGAAGGAGATTCAAGAGTTGGGGCTATGTTTTTTAAGAAATCTATCATTTCTTCATGGCCTGTATCCTCTAGCAAGGGCAGCGGCCCCGCACCATGAGAAATAAACAAAACATGGCTTTGCTGATCTGTTAATTCAGGACACATAAAGATTAGGTTTTATTGGCAAATTTTGCAAGCAGAGTCTTTATTGATTTTGACACTTCTAAAAGTTAGATCTAGCGCATCAATCATCATTAACTTGCCAACAAGTTGTTCACCGAGATTTAATACTACTTTGATAGCCTGTAGGGCTTGCAATGAACCCATTACCCCGGCGACAGGGGCCAATATGCCATTTTCTACACAGTTCTCGTCACTATTACCCTCAACTGAATATAAACATTGATAACATGGCTGGTGTTTTTCATAACCTTTAAAGACAGATAATTGTCCTTCAAAACGAATCACTGCAGCTGAGACTAGAGGTGTTTTTTCCTCTACGCAAGCTTTATTAACTTTAAAGCGCGTATCGAAATTATCAGTACCATCTAAAACCACATCAGCTTTGTTAATCCAAGAATTTAAGTTGTTTTCATTTAGATCTTTAATTGTGGTGATTTTGATATTCGGATTAATAGCAACCATTTTTTCTTTAGCAGAGTCAACCTTATCCTTACCAATGTCATCTGTATGATGCACAATTTGTCGCTGCAAATTAGACAACTCAACTTGATCAAAGTCAGCAATGATTAAATGTCCCACTCCGGTAGCAGCTAGATACATGGCACTTGGAGAACCAAGACCACCCATGCCAATCAACAGCATAGTTGAATCAAGTAATGATTCCTGTCCCTCTGAGCCAATTTGTGGCAGCAAAATCTGGCGAGAGTATCTTAATAAGTCTTGGTCATTCATTGATTAAAATATTTGGCTAATTTTGGTGCGATTAACATCTGACAATAAGGTTGATTTTGGTTATTGTTAAAGTAATTTTGATGATAATCTTCTGCTGGATAAAACACATCTAACTTCGTCACCTCGGTCACAACATTATCACCTAATTTTTGAATCAATTGCTTTGCTTGTTGTTGCTGTTGATTACTCACATAAAATACAGCTGATCGATACTGTGTACCACGGTCATTACCTTGCTGATTAAGCGTGGTTGCATCATGTGTCGCAAAGAACACTTTGAGTAATTTCTCAAACTCAAGTTGATCCTCATCAAATTCGATTTTCACCACTTCAGCATGACCTGTTGAGCCTGTGCAAATGTCTTGATAGGTAGGATCAATGGTAGTGCCATTACAATAACCAGATGTAACATGTGTTACACCATTTATACGTTGAAATATGGCCTCAACACACCAAAAACATCCACCGGCAAAATACGCTGTTTGCATATAAGATAATAATTAATTAAAAAATACAAGTATAGCGTATGCGTACAAGCATAATTATTGAAGAATTAGAACTCACCTTTTGCACCGCCCTTTTGAAGGGTAATCATCACACGCTTAAGCTCTAATGCTTGCTTATAAAGATCTTTTGATAACGGCCGGCCACCATAAATTAACACGTCCATGTTCAACGTATATAACCAGCGCTTGCCTGATTTATCCTCAATAAGAGCAATTCTACAAGGCAAGAATGTTGAAAATGCATCCGAATATTCAATTATACCCATTGCCGTAATAGGTGAGCAATATCGAAAGATTTTAAGTAGTCTTTGTTTTTTACCTGTTTGAAATTCAACTATTTCAGATATTGGCATACCACCTGCACCAACCCCCTCCTCAAAGGCAATACTGATCATAGCTTCTTCAATATCTTCATTTGACACATCATCAGCAATAGGCACACGAATAATAGTTGTCATTGCCATATCGCCAGTATCTAGCAAGGTATTAGCCATTGGCATATAAACTTTTTTCATGGCATCTGGATGTAGTGTTGGTGACAGAATCTCATTAATCACTTTGCCAGTAACACCGTTATACTTCATCTGCAGCGAGGTGCCATAATAAATAGTAATTGTGCCAATTGTGGTGGCAATTGCAACTAAAGCAATTAGCATCCATTTGCTAAAATTAATAATGGTGGGCATCTAAGCTCCTGGTTAAAAGTTATTACAATAAAAATAAGATTGATTAATATCTTCTTGGGTTAACAGATTCTTGGTAATTGATCCCCTATCAATTTATCAATAATCTTATTACCGCCAAATAACGTATTCAAAACCACAACACCTTCAGGACCATCTATCACTTCACCGATAATACAAGCACTTTCACCTTCTTTGGTTTGTTTCATTGCCTCAAGAACCTTATCTGCATCCTCTGCCTTTACCACGCAAACCAATGTCCCCTCATTAGCAAGGTAAAGGGGGTCTAGTCCCAAAATTTCACATACACCACGAGTTGGCACTCGGATTGGCAGACTATCTTCCTTTACACTGATACAAACTTTGGAGTCTGTAGCAATTTCATTCAACACTGTGGCGACACCGCCACGAGTCGCATCAC
>QOAB01000043.1 GCA_003978285.1 Candidatus Thioglobus sp. | reverse complement strand
GAACCCATAATAAGACCTGTACGTGGATTAGAGATTTGATCTTCAGTTAAACCAGATTGCTTGATAGCTTCATCTAAGGCTATTGCGCTATAAATCGCAGCATCTGCCATAAAGCGCTTCATTTTTCGATCAATAACATCACTCGAATCGACTTCAGCAACTTGACCAGAAACATGAGATCTAAGGCCAAGCTCCGCATAAGTTTCGTCAAATTTAATGCCTGATTTAGCCGTTTTTAAAGACTCTAATACTTCGCCGCAGTTTGCGCCTAAGCTAGAAACAATACCCATGCCGGTAACAACAACTCTATTCATTAGAAACCACTTGTATCAGTGAATAAGCCTACTTTTAAGTCGGTAGCTTCATAAATAATTTTGCCATCAACTTCCATGGTGGCATCGCCAATACCCATGTAAAGCTTACGCGCAATGACGCGAGATAAATCAATTTTATAAACCACTTTTTTGGCCGTTGGCAATACTTGACCGGTAAATTTGATACTACCACTCAGCGCACGACCACGGCCAGGACCACCGAGCCAGCCTAAGTGAAAACCAATTAACTGCCACATGGCATCTAAACCTAAACAGCCAGGCATGACCGGATCATCATTAAAGTGACAACCAAAGAACCATAAGTCAGGCTTAACATCAAGCTCTGCAATAATTTGGCCTTTACCGTGTTTTCCGCCTTCGTCTGTGATCAGTGTAATGCGATCAAACATCAACATTGGTGGTTGTGGTAATTGTGCGTTACCGGGGCCAAATAATTCACCGTTACCGCATTTGATTAATTCTTCGTATGAATAAGAGTTTTGCATCAATCCGTCCTTGTATCTGTCTTTAGCGAAAATTATACTTCAAAGCCCTTTGCTAATGTCATTTATCACATCGCCTATATCTTCTAATCCAACTGAGATTCTGATGAGTCCTTCGGTGATATTGGCCTGTTGTTTTTCATTGTCAGTGAGTCGTCCATGCGTGGTGCTTGCCGGATGAGTAATGGTAGTTTTAGTGTCACCGAGATTTGCTGTAATAGAGAGTATTTCAGTTGCATTAATCACTTTAAATGCAGCTTCACGACCACCCTTGACTTCAAACGAGACAATACCACCAAAGCCAGATTGTTGAGTGCTAGCCAAGGTATGGTTTGGGTGAGATTCAAGGCCTAAATAATGTACTTTTTCAACTTGATCTTGGGTTTGTAACCAGACTGCTAATTTAAGGGCGTTGTCTGAATGTGCTTTCATTCTAAGGCTTAATGTGTCTAGGCCTTTGAGTACGATCCAGGCATTGAAAGCACTGAGGCTTGGCCCTGTTGAACGAGTGAAGGCGCTGACTTTTTCAATAATAGCTTCACTGGCTAATACCGCACCTGCCAAACAACGGCCTTGGCCATCAATGTATTTGGTGGCTGAGTGAATCACAACATCCGCCCCTAGTTTGATTGGATTTTGTAATGCTGGAGACAAAATTGCATTATCAACTGCCAGTAAAATGTTGTTAGCTTTACTGATTTTGCTAAGCGCAGTGATATCTACCACTTCGCCCAATGGGTTGGATGGCGTCTCTAACAAAAATAATTTTGTATTGTCTTGAACTGCGTCTTGCCATTGGGATAAATCACCCAAATCAACATAACTAATGTCAACATTAAATTTACTAACAATGGTGTTTAATAAGACAATAGAAGTGCCAAACATATTACGCGAAGCCACAATATGGTCGCCCGATTCAACCAAGGCCATAATACTAGCAAAGATTGCCGCCATACCGCTTGACGTGGCAACGCAAGCATCGGCATCTTCAAGTGCGGCTAGTTTTTTTTCAAATGCATCAACTGTTGGATTGGTAAAGCGCGCATAGATATTGCCAGGCTCTTCTTTAGAAAATCGGTTAGCGGCTTGTTCGGCAGAATCAAAGACAAAACTTGAGGTTAAAAAAATAGCCTCTGAATGCTCCTGCTCTTGTGTGGTTCGATAGCCTTCGCGTATGGCTTTGGTATCGAATTTTAAGTCTTTCATGTCTGGGTAATAATCGTTAAATAACGCTTATTCTACATCATTACAAATCAATTCAGAACTTTCGTTAGTGTTGTTTTTTTGCTTGGCAGAATCAGAACGCAAAGATTCGATTTGATCAAGATAATTTTTGTCAATATCTTGAGTGACATACTCACCATTAAAACAAGAACAATCGAACTCAGTAATATTTGGATTACCTTGCTGGACACACCAGATAAGGTCATCTAAATCTTGATAAATCAGCTTGTCAGCGCCAATAGCTTGGCAAATTTGGTCAACATCTTTATCGTGTGCAATAAATTCTTTTTCACTGGACATATCAATACCATAAACATTGGGGTGGCGCACCGGTGGTGCAGCTGAGGCAAAAAATACTTTATTAGCGCCAGCATCACGTGCCATTTGTACAATTTGTTGACTGGTGGTGCCGCGCACAATGGAATCATCCACTAATAAAACGTTTTTTCCTTTAAATTCTAGCTCAATCGTGCTGAGTTTTTGTCGCACTGATTTTTTGCGTTGTTTTTGCCCCGGCATAATAAAAGTACGAGCAATGTAGCGGTTTTTAATTAAACCTTCAGAATATTTAACTTTTAATTTATGGGCTAATTGCAGGGCAGCAACACGAGAAGTGTCTGGAATTGGAATCACGACATCAATATCGTTAACGTCCCATTCTCGACTAATTTTATCTGCAAGGCGCTCGCCCATTCTCAAACGAGATTTGTAAACTGAGATATTGTCGATAACTGAATCTGGTCGTGCAAAGTAGACGAATTCAAAGATACAAGGGGAGTATTTAGGGTTGTCAGCACATTGTTGTGTAAAGATATTACCCTCTCGATCAATCACAACAGCTTCGCCTGGTTCGATATCACGTGTAATTTGATAACCCAACGCAGTGAGTGCTACGCTTTCTGAAGCGAGCATGTATTTAGTACCACCATTGGTGGTGCGTTTACCTAAAATGAGTGGACGGATGCCATTTGGATCGCGAAAGCCAAAAATACCATAGCCTGGAATCATGCCAATCGTGGCATAAGCACCACGCACACGTTTGTGTACTTGAGTCACGGAATCAAAAATATCTTTTTCGTTAATGCGTTGTTTTTTTAATTTGGCTAATTCACTGGCAAATACATTAAGCAAGATTTCAGAGTCTGAGTTGGTATTAATGTGGCGCAGGTCTTGTTCGAACAGCTCTTTTGCGAGTTGTTTGGTATTGGTTAGATTACCGTTATGGGCAAAGGCGATACCGTAAGGTGAATTCACGTAAAAAGGTTGTGCTTCGGCACCGGATGAGCTGCCAGCTGTCGGATAACGAACATGACCAATACCCATATCACCCATGAGTTTGGACATGTGCTTGGTTCTAAATGAATTTTTAACCAAGCCATTTGACTTGCGCATATAGAAGCGACCTTTGTGCGAAGTAACAATGCCAGCCGCATCTTGTCCACGATGTTGGAGAATGGTTAAGGCGTCATAGATATAAAGCGCCGTGTCTTTTTTAGTGGTGGATAAAATGCCAACAATACCGCACATAGGCTGTTTTCCTTATTCGTTTTCGATAAATAATAAATGCTGTGATAATTCAGGTTTTATATCTGAAGCCACATCTTGAAAAGTTTTGAGTGCGCCTTTGGTTTCAACCCAATAGTATTGCTGGGAAATCCATTCAATACTTTGCAGAACCAGCACCATGATTAAAATTGACAAACTGCCTTTAATCAATCCAATAAAACCACCCAGTAATTTGTTTTTTGTACTGTCAACATTACGTGCGTTGAGTGCACTGTCAATACTGTGTAAGCCATTTAAAATCTTCTGGAAAAATGACTCAAGCAAACAAGGCTTACTTGAACCAATTGAAATATTTAGCATGTTTGAAATAGAAGAACATACGCCAACGATAATGGCAAAAACAATAGCGAACGACAAGCCAATTCGAACAGGCTCATTGGTAACAACAATCTCCATGATGCCCAGTCCGGCAACGCCATCTAAATAATACCAACTCACAACTGTTGTGGTTGCGAAAAATATCAACAAAGCAAAAATTCGATTAAGTGCACAGGGATTGCTAACACTAGATGAAAGTGCTGTAAGTTTGTATAAAGCTTTTTTGATTAGTAAAACACCAATAAAGAGAACGCCAAAAGCGATTGCTAAATGGGATTTGTAAGAGAGCGTTAGCCAGGTGATGATTGGTGTTTCGGCTAAATATTGGTAAAATAACCAAGCGATTACAATGGCTAATAGTAAGAATGCTAAGTTGATGAGTTCTTTGGCTAATCCTCGTTTAATGCCAAGTACAAGAAAGCCGATTAAGATGGCAATCGTTAGCCAGTCAGACCAAACCAGTAGGCCAATCGTTTCCCAAATATTTGCAAAAAAATCACTCATTAGTGCTCCCTAGTTAATCGCTAATTTTACAAGATTATATCGCTATGCGTAGACCATGAAGGCTTAATATTTATCTAGAATTTTCATGGCGTCAGCTACGGTGTGAAATGAACCAAAAATAACAACGCGTTGATATTGTTGCGTATTGAGCGCCTGATGGATAGCGGATTCCATATCCTTGCAAGTGGTGATTTTGCTTGATAAGCTAAATTTCTCAACCAAGTCTTGGATTTTGATTGCACGATTAACTGAAAGTGGCACGATTAACCATTCATCAATGCAAGACTCAATCGCATTAATCATAAGCTTAATATTTTTATCCTTAAGTGCTGAGAAAATTGCCAAGGTTGGTACTTTTTTTGATTTTAAGGTTTCTGCCAAGCTTTTGATGGCTGCTTCATTATGGGCAACATCTAGCACAATGGTTTTATTATTAACCGTTTTGACTTGAAAACGAGCCAAGATATTGGCTTTTTCTAGCCCTATAGATAATTGATTTTTATCTATAGAGAGCATCGGCTGTAGTTGATTAACCGCTTCGATCGCAAGGGCGGCATTGTGTTGCTGATGTTCGCCTTGTAAGCTGATTTTTCCAAGATATGGGTGATTAGCAAAGGTGAGCAATGCGCCAATATTATCGGCATGATTTTGCAGTGAAGTCGGAGGATTTTGGTCACCACAAATACAAGGCGTATCACGCCTCATAATGCCGGCTTTCTCAAAGCCGATAGCTTCGCGTGTATCGCCCAAATAGTCAGTATGGTCAATGGCGATATTGGTAATGATACTCACATTAGGGTCGACTATATTTACCGAGTCGAGTCGACCGCCTAGCCCAACTTCTA
>QOAB01000068.1 GCA_003978285.1 Candidatus Thioglobus sp. | reverse complement strand
GAGGATGATAAGTCTTACATGGTTAGGGCTGAGTTACCTGGTGTACATAAGGATGATGTACATGTCACCATTGAGAATAACGTATTAACCATTAAAGGTGAGAAAAGAGTTGAAATTGAAGACACAAAAAGACACCGTATGGAACGTTCATATGGTTCTTTCGTTAGAAGTTTTACTTTGCCTCAAACCGTTAAAACAACCAATATCAAAGCTGAGTTTGTTGATGGTGTTTTGAGCTTAACTATTACTAAAGTAGCCAAAGTTACACCTAAGCAAATCGAGGTTAAGATTAAATAAACTTATTGCTGTGTCTCGGGGCTAAAAAAGAGTAAATATAACCAAGCCCCAAGACCGGCAATAAGCATGTCTTTTTCGGCATCCCAGATGTCTCCTTGCGATCTAAGGAATGATTTGAAAGTCACGGTGAATTGCTCGTGAGTGTTCGCTTTTGGTTGTTTTAGTCTCTCGTAAAAATTATCAATGTCAAAATAGACCTTATTAAGGGTGAATATATTTGAATAGCACAAGGTGTAGCATTATTAGTGAAGGAGATGGATAAATAAAAAAGGAGGAAATTATGAGTTTAACATTAACGCGTCCATTTGCTGCGTTGGATAGAGTGTTTGAAGGTTTTGATCGCCCTTTGTCTCAGTTTAATGAGGGTGATTGGATGCCTGCGGTTGACATTGAAGAGAGTGACAAGGCTTATTTGGTGAGAGCTGAATTGCCTGGTGTGCACAGGGATGATGTGCATGTGGTTATTGAGGACAATGTGTTAACTATTAGGGGTGAGAAAAGAGTTGAAATTGAAGACACTAAGAGACACCGTGTAGAGCGTTCATACGGTTCTTTTGTTAGAAGTTTTACTTTGCCTCAAACGGTTAAAACACACGGCATTGGCGCTGAGTTTGTTGATGGTGTTTTAAGCTTAACCATTACTAAGCGTGCTAAGGCTATCCAGAAGCAATATGAAGTTCCAATTAGTTGTGGTTGTAACTCAATGAATTGTGATTGTGGTGTTACAGCTGATACCGTTGAAGCTGAAAAGTCTCAAATTAAAGGTAGTCATAGTTGTGGTTGTACTGCAATGAATTGTGGTTGTGGTGTCTGAGCTTAACACTTGGCTTTGGGCTTGAAGAGTAGTAAATATAACCAAGCCCCAAGACCGGCAATGAGCATGTCTTTTTCGGCATCCCAGATGTCTCCTTGTGATCCAAGAAAGGAATCTGCTGTCTGAGGTGATTGTTGTTGTTCGTAGAAAATAGCGTAGAGCCATTCTATTATTTCATAAAAACTACCAATACCAAGAAATGCCAGAACCAACAAAAAGACCATAGAGCGAAAGCTAGAGAATTCGATGGTTCTAGTAATCACTTCTTTGAATGGTAATACCAATAAAAATCCAAAGGCAAAGTGCACGAGTCGATCATAATGATTACGTTCTATTTCCAGTAGATCAGCAGCCCAAAAACCAATCGGGACTTCTGCGTAAGTGTAGTGCGCACCTATAGTTTGCAAAATACAAAATATAAAAATGAGCCAGTACGAGGTATTGCTAAAAGGTGTTGATTTATAAGTCGATACCACATAGCCAATGCAAATAACAAGGATTAAGTTTTCAGCAACCCATATATCTCGATAAAGTGGGTTGATAGCAAGCGCCACCCAAAAAATACCAAAGATACTTAGCAGTATGGGTGCTATAGATTTATTCATAGCGTGAAATCCTTATGTAAAAATGGCAAGTGACCCGTATTCAACACTTGCGTTTTTATTTTAGTATTATCATACCAATTGCTGATTCGATAAGGGACTAATGTGTCATGATTACCTAAAATCACCTCTATTGGCATTTTTAATTGATTAAATTCATCTACTAAGTCAGTGGTTAAGAGAATCTCCAATCCTTGATTGAGTGCTTTTGTTGATGCAGGAAATTTATCGATTGATTGATTGAGTGCTTTTAATTGAGCTTTATCTTGAGTTTGTAGGCTAACAAAGCGTTTTAATCCTTTAGATAAATTCAGCTGTAATGCATCAGAAAATTGACGAAAATTATTCTCATCAATACCGTACGGCCAATCTTCTGATTGCACAAATTTAGGCGTGGAAGCCACCAAAATTAGTTTGGATATTTTAATTTTGGTAGAGATATTAATTGCCAAAAGTCCACCCAATGACCAACCTAACAGTATTGGATTATCAGGTAAGTTTTTAATAATTTCATCACACCACTCATCAAGACCACCACTGACATCATCACTTCGACCATGACCTGGCAGGTCAATCATCGTGATGCGATATTGGTTTTTATATCGATCAATCAGATCATTGAATAATTCTGAATTAAACCCCCATCCGTGCAGTAAAACTAAATCAGGACCAATACCAATTGTGCTATTGTAAAGCATTTTTAATTTGAACTAACAGTTGCTCAATCTGACTTTGAGTGTGGTTAGCGCTAAGTGTGATTCTTAGACGTTCAGTACCTTTGGGTACGGTTGGCGCCCGAATAGCACTGACATAAAAACCTTGATCAAATAGTTTTTGGCTGATACTAAGTGCTTTTTCACTATCGCCAATGATGAGTGGTTGAATCGCACTGATCGATGGTGAAATTGGCAAACCAATGGCTTGAGAAAAATTTCGGAAAAAATCAATATTGGCCAATAGTTTGGCTTTTTGCTCACCTTGCTTAATTAAATCTAGGCTTTTAAGTGTAGCCACACAAATTGCAGGCGCAATGGCTGTGGTGTAAATATAAGGGCGCGATTTTTGAATTAAAAATTCAATAAAATCGGATTTTCCGGCCACAAAAGCACCCATTGTGCCAGCTGCTTTGCCTAAGGTAGCCATGTAGATTGAATTCTTTGGGATATTGGGCTCGAATACGCCAAAACCATGTGCATCGTCTTGCATTAATTGAGCGTTAGAAAAATTTGCGATTTTTTGCAAATCTTCAATTTTCGCCTGGTCGCCATCCATGCTAAACACCGTGTCAGTCACAATCATGCCTTGGCCCGATTGTTTGCCTACTTTTTTCTCGAGTGAAGCAATATCATTATGTAAATAACGTTGAACTGGCAATCCAATCAGTTGGTTTCCGTCAATTAATGAGGCATGATTGAACTTGTCCTGCAGTACCCAATCGAGCTCATCTTTAAGTGCGGAGAAAATCCCTAAATTGGCACTATAACCTGTTGAAAATAGTAAGGCACATTCTTGCCCTGTATATTCAGCTAAAGCATCTTCTAACTCATGGTGTGCACGTGAGTGACCGCTCACTAAATGCGACGCACCTGAGCCTGTACCATATTCATCAACCCCTTGTTTAAAAGCTTCTTTAACTTGGACGTGGTTAGCAAGCGACAGGTAGTCATTCGAACAAAAATTAATCAGTGATTTTCCATCAATAATAATTTTTGTATCTTGTGCACTATCAACAACTTTTCTAGATCGGTAAAGGTGTTGTTGTTTTAGATTAGATAATTTTTCAGAAAAATCCATAAACCTATTTTAATGTTTATTTGAGCAACGTAGAAGTGTAGAATCAAGTTATCTAAAAGAGAATTTAGGAAAAGTATGAAAAAAATCACTTCATTTTTCATCGTTTTACTTTCTCTTGTCATTTTTTATAATCCAGTTCTGGGTAATGACAATAAGCATCTAATTGATTTTTTGTCACACAAGGCAATTCCTCTTGAGGTTACAGCTGATTTGGATAAGATAATTGATCGTGCTGGTCAGCGTCAATTGGTACTACTGGGTGAATCATCACATGGAACAGTTGAATTTTATTCATTACGTGTAGCAATTACTAAACGCCTAATTAGTGAAAAGCAATTTTCTTTTGTTGCAGTCGAAGGTGATTGGCCTTCTATTGATCGCCTCAACCAATATGTAAAGAATATGCCTAGTGCTTTAAAATCGGCCAAAGAGGTGCTACTCAGCTTTGATCGGTGGCCCGAATGGATGTGGAAAAATTATGAAATTGAGCAACTGGCAGAATGGTTGAGAGAATATAACACAGACCTGCCCAGCGATAAAAAAGTAGGGTTTCATGGAATGGATGTTTACGGACCATGGGATGCAATGGATAATTTGTTGGTATTTACTAAAAAATATTTGCCGTTGTATCACGATGAAATACAGAACAAACTGCAATGTTTTGCAAGATATGATCGTAATGAATGGGCTTATGCTGAAGCCGTATCACGTGAAGGTTTTTCATGTCAGCAGGGGCTGATAGAAGTATCAAATCTTCTACGTACATTAGTCACAATCAATAATGCTTTTAAAGATAATGAGTTTTTTCAAGCCGAGCAAAACGCCTTGATAGTAAAAAATGCTGAAGATTATTATCGATTGGCTATTGGTAATAATCTTACTTCTTGGAATAGTAGAGTGCAACATATGTGGTTGTCTGTAAAACGTCTATTGTATTTTTATGGGACAAATTCTAAAGGTATAGTTTGGGCGCATAATACTCATGTAGGAGATTCTCGTGCCACACCAATGTATTCACAAGGTGTTGTAAATATTGGAAGTCTCAGCAGGTATGAATTAGGTAGATGGCGAGTATTTGTTGTTGGTTTTAGCACAAATGAGGGGCAAGTTTTAGCAGCAAACAGCTGGGAATCAACCGTGGAAAAAATGCAGATTCCTTCAGGAGTTAAGGGTAGTTATGAAGATATACTAAGTAAGCTTAAACTACACAATTTTTATCTTTTATTTGATCACAAGGATCGTAAGAATCCATGGCTTAATCAATATCGAAAACACAGAGCAATTGGAGTGGTTTATAATCCAAAAAATGATGCGTTAGATAATTATGTCCTAAGCATTCTTCCACAGCGATATGATGCATTTATCTTTATCAGGCACACTAATCCATTAGAGTTAATCGAATAGTTTTGAGAATAAAAAAAATACCAAAATAATTAGCTAACTGTAAATCTATGATTTGTATTTAGAGATTGCTGAGTGCGTATAATCTCTCATTAATTATTTAATCTGAATTATCATGAAAAAAACCTTTAGTTTTTCACATCCAAAAAAGAAAAGACCTAGAGTGGCTGATGCAATTAAACATGAACTTAAAAAATACATTAAGCGTGAACGTAATAAGGTGCTACCTGAGGGTGTGGATTTTTGGGATTTTGATTGCCGTTATGGCGCTGACGAAGCGTCTTGTGGTGTTATCCATGTTTCTGAAATTAACAAGGTTATTTCAGAAGCAGATGTAGAAGGCCTCGATACTTTTTTCTTAGAAGTGTTGGCAAAGCCTGGGAAAAGAACTAAAAAACCTGAA
>QOAB01000019.1 GCA_003978285.1 Candidatus Thioglobus sp. | reverse complement strand
AAATTATTTGAATAATTTATTATTCAATTCATAGTTTTTGTGTTGATGTGTCATGCAATACACTGATGTACAGTGACAAACTTATTACATGTATTAATTGTTATATCTCCGATTATTTAATAATCAAGGTATAAAAACTTTTTAATTCGTAAGTGCTGCATTTATGCAGTAATTACAACCAGTTTGCTTAGTGACAATAGCGAGTGTGACCCACCTGATCCCATCCCGAACTCAGAAGTGAAACCACTTAGCGCCGATGGTAGTGTGGGGTCTCCCCATGTGAGAGTAGGACATTGCTAGGCTTTAAATTCAAAAAACCCCAGTCATCAAAATGATGCTGGGGTTTTTTATTGTCTAATTTTTGTTAAATCCTTTCTCAAAAATCTTAGATTTTCTAGCTTAGGCTCTGATACTTTTTCTAGTGAGTAGACAAAGTATCAAAAAAGAACTCACCCTTAAAAACCTTTAAATTTAGCCAAAAACAGCCATTTTTTAATGATATTTGACTAAAAATTTCGTAAATTTAAGGAATGGCTAAATTTTCGATTTATAAGCAATTATTAGTTAATATCTTCCCCTAAAACCATGCCAATATATTGCTGGCGTAATTTTTCATTATGATTTCGCATTGTTAAGTAAGGCGTGTGTTCATCTGCCTTGTTAGGATTGATTGTAATGCCCCATAATGGATTGGCACTGATTGGAAGCATTGAATATCTAATATCGCCCAAAATTGATTGGTCACGAGGATCAAAGGCGATATAGTTATTGGAAAAAGTCTGAAAACGCTTAATATCTTGATATAGTAGACTGGTGCTGTCTATTGTAGAAAAATTATTATCTAGACTAACTCTTTTGATTGTTTCTCCTTGGTAGATTTTATCAATGGATAATCCCACACGAATTGCATCAATATAGTATTTATCTTGATATAGATAAACTGAGCGCCATAATACAATATTACCTAAGGTTGGCTTAACGATGGATTTCTCAATGACATGCCCACGCGTTTTAGCAATCTCAGATTGGATTTTTGTTGCCCCACCTTGTTGTATATATGCAGTAACTAGGTATGTTGCGCAAAATATCAAACTGTATATTGTGATTTTCTTAGATTTAAATTTTATATTGCCAATAACGCCAATAAGCAAAGATAAAGTAAATATAGGGTCAATAATAGAAATTAAATTAGCAGCAATACGATCATCTGAGAATGGTAATAATAGATGTGTGCCGTATCCAGTGAAGGCATCCAAAACCCCGCTTAATAGATATCCTAAGAAAGCAAAAAAATATAAGCGACTAAAGTTTATTTTTTTTCTAACAAAGGGCCAGCACACTAAAGCACCAATTAGTGCGCCAATAGGAATAAATGCGATTGCATGGGTAAAATGTCGATGATAATCTAGGAAAAGTAACGGGTCGTTAGCGGATTGAATAAATATATCGGCGTCAGCTAGAATGCCAGCTATACAGCCGATAAAAGTTGCAATTTTGATTTCAGATTTTTTTGCACCAAGTTGTGCAACTGCTGAACCCAATAACGCCTGTGTAAAGATGTCCATAGTGATTTGGAGATTTTAGATACCACATAATACCTGAAAGGCTCGCATTAGCTTGTCACAACAAGCAAGACTGTTTTTTGTTAAAAATTAGTGTATTGCCTATGTATGTTGATTAACCCATTTGCTAAAGTCGGGAACACTGAGTGCGCCAGAAACACGATCAATTTCTTTGCCGTTTTTGAATATCGCTAAAGTTGGAATGGAGCGAATGTTGTATTTGGCAGAAATGGCTTGTTCTTTTTCGGTTTCAATTTTGATAAATCTTGCGTTTGGCTCTAACTGAGATGCTACTTGTTTAAATGTAGGGGCGAACTGTTTACATGGGCCGCACCAAGTTGCCCAAAAATCTACCACTAAAAGCTCATCGGTTTTTTCAATGGCACGAGTAAGCTGTACGCCAGTCATGTTGATGGGTTGGGCGGTATAAATGAGGTTTTTACATTTACCACATTTTGGCTTGTCGCTTAATTTAGCTTCTGGAACGTTATTTAACCCACCACAGTTTGGACACATTGCAATCATTGTAAATGCCTAATTTTTTTCATCATTAAAGATTATCTATGGGTGGTTGATACTTATTGCAAGTCTTTGCGAGTTGATGGACGTTTTGAACGCGATACTTTGTTCTCTTTTTTCTTGATTTGATCTTCTTTAGAGACGATACTATCAACTGATACTAAGTCATTAACACTCTGACTGATTTTTTTAAAGGCTTTTGGTGCTTGGATCTCAATCATTTGCTGCACAATCCATTTTTCATCAACGTCGGTCATTGCCAGTTTTACCTTTTCGGCAAAATATCTTAAAAAATGATAATCCGGTTCATTGTTGACAAAGTCGTAATCTGAATAATCTTGCGAGCGCTGATTATAAGTACTAACAAAGGCTTTCCAATGATTACCCTCTCCGATGCGATCTTCTTTGTTTTCTTGATAATAAAAGGCGGATTGCTTAGCCAACTTATTAATGAGTTCTTGTCGTTGTTCAGTGTTTAGTGTTTTGAACACCAAGCGATCGATAGACTGTATGAGAAAGCATAGGTATTCGGCAATAACATCAAAGACTTGCTCTTTTTCAATGACAAAGCCTTCGTTGATTAAATCTTCAAGATGGTTTTTGGTAATGCGCCAGCAAATAAATGCCATTGCACCGCCAATATCTTCGATGGTTTTAACCTGGGTTTTATGCCACTTGCTTTTAACTCTCATGTAACTTTGCTATAAGTAATGAATATGAGAATTTTAACAAGCTATCTCGTGTTAATTACCGGTAATTACAAAGGAGAATTATTCGCAGTTGTAGTTTCTGAAAGAACCAAGATCATTGACGTTGTCAAAGCCCATTTGTACTAAATAGTTTTTAGCTGTTGATGAACGTGCGCCTGTTACGCAATACAAAACAATGGCTTTATCATCGCTAAGAATATTCTTAGCACCCATGATAGATTGTAACGGCAAGTTGATGGCGTTAGGTAATGCACCACGCGCAAACTCAGCAGAAGAACGTACGTCTACCAATTGTGCGCCTTCAGACAATAGTTTACAAGCATCGTTTCCTGTGAATGAGTTGAACATAGTATAATTTCCTCAATTAATTTTTAAGTGAATACTGCTATTTTTAGGTATTCAATCTATATAAGGAAACTATTATATAACAATGTTAAGTAAAAAGCAACTCAGGAACGACATTGAAGCGGTAGAATTAGCCTTAAAAAAACGCAATTTTTATTTTGATATCAATCAGTTAACTGATTTAGAAAATAAACGAAAAAAAAATCAAGTAGAGACGCAAGAGTTACAAAATTTGCGTAATACTCAATCAAAAGCTATTGGTAAAGCCAAGGCAGCAGGCGAAGATATTAAGCCACTATTAGACGCTGTGGCTGATTTGGGCGATAAACTCGATGAGGCGAAATCAGAACTACAATCCATTCAAGTGCAGATTGATGATATTGTCATGGCTATGCCGAATATCCCTCATGAATCAGTACCAGAAGGTAACTCCGAAGATGATAATGTTGAAGTATCAAAATGGGGCGAGCCAGGGCAATATGATTTTGAAGTTAAAGACCATGTTGATTTGGGTGAGTCACATGGGTTAGATTTTGAAACTGCCGCTAAGATATCGGGCGCACGTTTTTCTGTTATGACTGGAAAGATTGCGCGTTTACACCGAGCATTAACTCAGTTTATGCTGGATCAACATGTTGAGAATAATGGCTATACCGAGGCCTATGTACCGTACTTGGTCAATGCAGAATCACTAACTGGCACTGGTCAGTTGCCTAAATTTGAAGCAGATTTATTTAAAACCCACTTACACGGCGAAGAGGGCGATGCTAAAACACTTTATTTGATTCCAACAGGTGAAGTACCAATTACCAACATGGTGCGTGACACTATTGTCAAAGAGAGTGATTTACCTCTTAAATTTGTGGGGCACACCCCGAGTTTTCGTTCTGAAGCAGGGGCTTATGGACGTGACACACGGGGTTTGATTCGCCAACATCAGTTTGAAAAAGTAGAATTAGTACAAGTGGCAAAAGCCGAAGATTCTTATCAACTATTAGAGGAACTGACCGGGCATGCCGAGAGTATATTGCAAGCATTAGAGCTACCCTATCGTAAAGTAATTTTATGTGCGGGTGATTTGGGATTTTCAGCCGCTAAAACTTACGACTTAGAAGTCTGGTTACCGGGGCAAAATGCGTATCGTGAGATATCATCTTGCTCTTGTTTTGAAGATTTTCAAGCAAGGCGTTTGCAACTCAGATGGAAAAATCCAGAAACCAACAAACCTGAACTATTGCACACACTTAATGGTTCTGGTTTGGCAGTAGGAAGAACACTGGTGGCAGTGTTAGAAAATCATCAGCAAGCTGATGGTAGTATTAGAGTGCCTGACGTATTGCACAGTTACATGGGCGGTATTACCGTCATTAATTAATTTTTTATTTTTTATTAGGAGATAACAATGAACTTATTAGACTTAATCATACCACCCGCATTTGCTGCTGCTGACGGCATCAATTCAGATCCATCGGGTTTGAGCCAACTGATACTACCGGGGCTGTTGCTTGCGGTTATGTATGTCTTGTTAATTAGACCACAGCAAAAACGTGCGAAAGATCATAAAGCACTTTTAGCCGCACTAAAAAAAGGCGATGAAATAGTGACCAACGGTGGTGTTGTGGCTAAAGTGATGTCAGTGGATGAATCTTTTGCTACATTGGAAATTGCCGACGGTGTGGTAATCAAAGTACAGAAGCAAGGCATTAATCAAAAGCTACCAAAAGGCAGCGTTAAGATTTAAATTAAGGTATAAATAAGCCCATGAATCATTACTCCGGTTTGAGAAATACGTTAATCGCTTTTTTCTTATTATTATCAGCACTTTACGCTTTGCCAAATATTTTTGGCTCAGACTTAGCAGTGCAAGTGTCTAGTGCGGGCGATGCCGCTATTGAGCAATCTGACCTAACCAAAATCACAGATACGCTAAAACAAAAGAATATTCATTACAAATCGGCAGCCCTGTCAAACCGTCGTATTTTGGTGCGATTTGGTGACAACGCTTCTCAACTGTCAGCGAAAGATTTGCTCAAAACAGAGTTGGGCCGTAACTATGTGGTTGCGCTTAATCTAGCGCCTTCGGTGCCACAATGGCTGGACAGTTTGGGTGGTAGAGCTATGTCGTTAGGGCTAGATCTTCGAGGCGGCGTACATTTCTTGCTAGAGGTGGATATGCAAGCAGT
>QOAB01000018.1 GCA_003978285.1 Candidatus Thioglobus sp. | reverse complement strand
CTCTTGCGCATGTTCGTGGCATTAATGGTGAGTGTTTCCGTTTTTAGCAGAGTTTTTCCATCAGTTTTTAAATGATGGATTTTAAAGCTGACTTCATCTAATAGTTGAATTTTGTCTTGATTGTGATCTAGGCGCTTGACTTGTAGCCAGTTACCATCAGGCATTACCATTTTCCAAGACAGTAGATTGTCAATCGTTGTACCCCAACGAAGGGCTTTTTTACCACCGGCGTTCATAGCGACATTGCCACCAATCGTACATGCGTCTTGCGAGGTAGGGTCTACTGCAAACACTAAATTGTTGGCTGCTGCTGCTTCGCTCACACGCTTAGTAACCACACCCGCACCCACATTGATTGAATGTAAACCATCTTGATTTTGAATGGGCTCAATAAAGCTGAGTTTTTCGGTATTGATAACGGCTGTTTGTGTATCTAAGGGAATTGCACCACCCGTATAGCCAGTACCACCACCACGAGGAATAATAGTTAAACCCAGCTCGATACAGGTTTTAACAATATCGGCAATTTCAATTTCAGTATCTGGGGTGATCACCACGGCTGGATACTCAACACGCCAATCCGTTGCATCCGTTGCATGTGATGAGCGTGATAGCGCATCAAAGCGAATGTTATTATTATGAGTAACCTTAAGTAAGGCTTTTTTAATACGTTTTTTGTTGTTTTTGAATTCACTTAAGCAATGCTTGAAGCCATCAACTGCTTGGTCAGCACTGTGTACTAGCTCAAGCACTTTTTCATTGCTATCAGCACGTGATCTAATTTGATTCAAGCGTGAATAAAGTGCCTCAGTCAACGCCTTCCAACGACGTTTATTTTTAATTAGGTCTTCTTGTAAATAAGGATTGCGGTTCACTGCCCACATATCACCCAGCACTTCAAACAGCATTCTAGCGCTTCGACCAGTGTTACGATTTTGTCTAAGTTGATTGAGTAATTCCCATGATTCTTCACCTAAAAAGCGACAGACGACTTCCTTGTCTGAGAACGAAGTATAGTTATAAGGGATTTCGCGGTATTTCTTCAAGTTGTCAAAGATGATGATTAAGCTGAATTTATTTTACTATAATGATACTTACATATAAGTTTATTCGGGGTTGTTTGATGTTGTGGGTAAAGGCTTTTCATATTATTAGTGTTATCACCTGGTTTGCGGCCTTATTTTATCTACCACGCTTGTTTGTTTACCACGCTATGAGTGATGATAAAGTGAGTATTGAACGCTTTAAAGTGATGGAGCGCAAGCTTTACCGTGGCATTATGATGCCGAGTTTTGTGATTGCAACTGTCTTAGGTGTGTGGATGTTGCAAGATTATGCATGGCAAGCCTATGCTGGACAGTATTGGTTACACGCTAAGTTAGCATTGGTAGGTATCTTGATTGCTTATCATTTTTATTGCGGGCATTTGTTGAGTATTTTTAAGGCAGATCAAAACACGCGTTCGCATGTGTTTTATCGTTGGTTTAATGAGTTTCCAGTATTGATACTGGTGGCTATTATTGTTTTGGTGGTGGTTAGGCCTTTTTAACTACTTACCTGTTAGTTTTAGGTAGTTATCAGCCAAAGCTTCGTAGATTGGCTGTGCAAAAATTTGCTTTGATATCCAATTGGCGATAAAAGCAATCATGAGTCCTGGGATCAGTAAGTGTAGTGTGGTCGTCATTTCTAGGATGACAAATACTGATGTTAATGGCGCTCTAATCACCGCGCTAAGGTAAGCGATCATTGCCATAATGATAATCACTTGGGTGTCGATCTGCGTATAAAAACTAGCAACCTCTGAACCAATGCCCGCACCGATTGAAATGCTTGGCATAAACAATCCGCCTGGAATGGTTGAGGCAAGTGAAGTAAGCGTAGCAAAGTATTTCATGGCAACAAAATCTAAGCCCAAACCTGCACCACCCAGCATTAACAACACTTCATCTTTGCCAGATCCTGCAACTTGACCAGTAGATAAGTAATTAAAGCTGGCGACAATAAACCCAAGAACCACAGCGATGATGATGACTTTAAGTTTGCTGTGAGTAATAAATTTGTTGATGAGGAATAAGGTAGATTTTGAAAATAATCCGCCCAGTACGCCCGCTAAAATAGCCAAGGGTAATAACTGCCAAACTAACGTTAGCTCGAGTGAATAAGTAGAAAGGTTGGTTAGATAATTTGCATCACCACGATACATAATAGCGAATAGATAGACAATACCACTTATAATGGCAATCAGTATTAAAGCTTGTTTTTTTAGTTTTCGGCCAATCTCTTCATAAGCAAATAAGAACCCTGCAATTGGTGCATTAAAGGCAACAATCAGCCCAGCACTGCCACCAATTGCAATTAAAGCATGAATTAAAAATTTACGATTAAGTTTGATGAATCGATTAAAGCCATAAAAAATAGAACCGCCAATATGAATGCTGGGGCCTTCAATGCCAATCGGTGCACCACCCAGCATTCCTAAAAAAATAAAGCCAATTTTTCCTAAGGCGATTCGGAACGAGAGTAATTGCTCACGAATACTTTTATTGCGTGAATTAGTCGCAGCAATTAATTGTGGAATACCACTGCCTTGTACGTAATGGCAATAATATTTTGCAACATAAACAATCCCCACAAAAACAATCGGTGTAATAATAAAACTTAAATAAGGATCGGTGCCGATTAGGTTTTTAAAACTATGCTGTGCATAATCACTTACCTCTAAGAAGAAAGTGATGACAATCACAGAGGCGATGCTGGCTAGTAACAATGATGCGTAAGTTTTAATCTCATTGGGAAATTGATGAGAGAGGTATCGACGCATTTATGACTCAGTGTTAAATAATCCTGTTGAAAGATATCGGTCACCCCGATCGCAAACAATGGTAACAATAACGGCATTGTCAACTTGTTTGGATAATTCAACCGCTACTGATACTGCACCCCCTGAAGATGCGCCAGCAAAGATACCTTCTTGTGTGGCCAAATCACGTGTGGTTTGCTCAGCAGAGATTTGCGAGACATCCATTATATTGTCGACTTTAGAAGCATCAAAAATCTTAGGTAGGTAGGCTTCCGGCCAGCGACGAATACCAGCAATTTTCGCGCCATCTTCGGGCTGAACACCGATGATTTGAATGGCAGATTTTTTTTGTTTTAAATAGCTAGAAACACCCATAATCGTACCTGTGGTACCCATGGCTGAGACAAAATGCGTAATTTCACCATTAGTATCTTGCCAAATTTCTTCAGCCGTGGTGTTTATATGGGAATTTGGATTATCCTCATTGGCAAATTGATTAAGCAGCTTACCTTTGTCGTCCTTTTCCATTTGTTCGGCTAAGTCGCGCGCACCCTCCATGCCCTCATCTTCAGTGACCAAGATGAGTTCTGCACCATAGGCTGTCATAGCGTCACGTCTTTCTTGTGAAAGATTATCAGGCATGATTAAAATCATTTGATAACCTTGGATTGCCGCTACCATTGCCAGTGCAATACCTGTGTTGCCACTAGTGGCCTCAATTAATGTATCTCCAGGACTGATTTCACCGCGTAATTCAGCCTGAGTAATCATGTTAAAGGCGGCACGATCTTTGACTGAGCCGGCAGGGTTGTTACCCTCAAGTTTGAGTAGGATAATGTTCGAAGGATTAGGATTTAACCGTTGTAGTCGTACTAGTGGCGTGTTGCCAATCGTTTGATCAATGGTTGGATAATTATTTTTATTCATAGTTTTTTATTTTTATTCAAACCTGAATAAAAATATTATCCAGATTACATGTTATCTAGTATGGCGTCTCGTACCTCATCCATGACTGGATTGATATTAATCATTGCATCTTTACATTGTGCGATAGCAGTATCAGGGTCTTTCAATCCGTGGCCGGTTAGTGTGCAAACAATCTTAGAGCCTTCAGGAATCTTGCCACTTTTGATATCACGCATTGCACCGGCAAGTGATGTTGCTGATGCCGGCTCACAGAAAATACCTTCTTTTTCAGTGAGTAATTTTTGTGCTGCTAGAATTTCTTCATCGGTTAATGCGTCAAACCAGCCGTTTGATTCTTTTTCAACGGTATGTGCCAAATCCCAACTTTGTGGATGACCAATACGAATCGCCGTGGCAATTGTTTCTGGTTCGTCCACCATCTCACCTTTAACAAAGGGTGCTGCACCAGCTGCTTGGTAACCTACCATTTTTGGTTTGTTGGTCGCTTTTCCATCGTCAAAATATTCTTTATAGCCCATCCAATGCGCTGAAATGTTGCCTGCATTACCAACCGGCAAGCAATGATAATCTGGCGCGTCACCAAGCTCTTCAATAATTTCAAAAGCGGCGGTTTTTTGCCCTTGTAAGCGATAAGGGTTGATTGAATTAACAATCGATACAGGTGCGTGATCAGCCACTTCTTTGACTAAGCGCATACCATCATCAAAGTTACCTTTGATCTGGATAATAACAGCACCATGAATCATCGCTTGTGCCAATTTTCCTAGAGCAATTTTTCCCTCTGGAATCAGCACAAAAGCTTTAATGCCAGCGCGTGCAGCATAAGCTGCCGCCGAAGCAGAGGTGTTACCCGTTGAGGCGCAAATAATAGCTTTAGAACCAGATTCTACTGCTTTAGTCACCGCCATGGTCATGCCACGATCTTTGAATGAACCTGTTGGATTTAGACCTTCGTATTTAATATAGATATCAACATCTTTGCCTAAGGTTACAGGAATATTCTCCAAACGAATGAGTGGTGTATTACCTTCACCTAAACTGATTAAGCGAGTTGAGTCATCAACAGGAAGTCTGTCTCTATAGTTTTCAATTAGGCCGGTATATCTCATAGTATTTTGTTAATCCTTAATATTAATCCAGTGTTTCTACATGAATGATTTTAACAGTTTCTTGGATGAAATCATTTTTTTGAATCTCATCAACAGCTGCATTGATTTCACCTGTTTTGACTTGGTTGGTGATAATCGCAATGTGAGCGTTATTTTGTGCATCAATTTGTTTTTGAATGACTGCTTCAACACTAATATTGTGCTTGGCAAAAATCGTGGTGATATCAGCCAATACACCAGGTTTATCAGTGGCTAATAAGCGTAAGTAAAAAATACTTTCAATCTCATCTACTGCTTGGTGTGGCATTGCTTCAAAAGACTGCCAGCCAAGAATGTCATCACTCACCGTGCCTTTAATAATATCAACCAAATCAGCAATCACCGCGCTTCATCACCTGCGCCTGCACCATAGTAAAGGGTTGGACCAACAGCATTACCTTTAACTAAAACCGCATTCATCACACCATCTACATTAGCCAGTAAACGCGTCTTTGGAATTAAAGTTGGGTGTACGCGCATCTGGATTTTGCCATCAGTTTGCTTAGCAATACCCAGGTGTTTGATTGAATAGCCCAGTTCAGTAGCAAAAGCGACGTCTTCACCTTTGATTTTACTAATACCTTCGGTTGATACTTTATCAAACTGTAATTTGCAACCAAAGGCAATAGAAGCTAGGATTGCTAATTTGTGCGCTGCATCAATACCTTCCACATCAAAAGTTGGATCCGCCTCAGCATAACCGAGTGCTTGTGCTTCTTTTAATACGTCAGCAAAGTCTCTGCCTTTATCACGCATTTCTGTCAGGATAAAGTTACCGGTGCCGTTAATAATTCCAGCCAACATTTCAATTTTATTAGCACTTAAGCCTTGCTCTAATGATTTTAAGATTGGAATACCGCCAGCAACCGCTGCTTCAAATAATAAATGCACATTGTTATCTTTTGCAAGTGCAAGCAATTCATTGCCATGGGTGGCAATCAGTGCTTTGTTTGCGGTAATTACGTGCTTGCCATTTTTAATTGCAGTTTCGACTAACTCTTTAGCTAAGCCTGTGCCACCCATCAGTTCTAACACAATATCAATATTGGTATTATTAACAATCTCAAAAGGGTCTTGAGTAAGCTTAAGATGGTCAGTTGGGCAAATTCTATCTTGATTAATATCCCTAACGGCAGCGTGTGTGACTTGAATGTTTGCACCACTACGACGAGTAATTTCACTTTGATTTTTGTTAAGAACGTTTACAACGCCACCACCAACGGTGCCTAAGCCTAAAATTCCGATATTCACAAGTATTAAATCCTGTATATGAATGAATAAAGCTTTAAATTATACCAATAGGGGCTTGATATAAGGTAGCTTATGAGGGTTTATTAGCCTAGTGTAATTGCCACACATTTTAGTGGGCGAGAGTACTGTGATGGGATCTTGTGCTGGTTATCAAATAGCACAGGTGCTAGTGCTTTGAGCATGTCTTCATAAACGGATTTTTTAAAATCAATCACTTCTTCGATGGGATGCCAATAATCCACCCACGCCCAATCATCAAATTCGATATCAGAATGGGTGTCAAGTTTGATGTTGCTTTCATCACAGGTGAGCTTTAATAAGAACCACACTTGTTTTTGGCCGATGCAAATGGGTTTTTGTTTGCGTCGAATGTGATAATCAGGCAGATCGTAGCGTAGCCATTTTGGTGTTTTAGCAATCACTTCGACATGTTCAGTAGATAGACCCACTTCTTCATTAAGCTCACGAAATAAAGCCTCAAGCTCTGTTTCATTCCTGTCAATACCACCTTGAGGTAGCTGCCAAGAATCTTGTTGGTATCGTTTGGCTAAGAGAATCTGTTGTTTGTCATTGGTAATAACAATACCAACATTGGCTCTATAACCTTCGCTATCGATCATTACTTTGTATAGTCAGTTAAGATACTAGTCATCACCAGAAAAAGCGCCCAAGATATGTAATAGGCTAGTAAACATATTATGTAGTGCTAAGTACAAACCAACCGTTGCTACGATGTAGTTAGTTTCACCACCATTAATAATAGATGACATTTGGCTCAACATATAAGCACCCATAATCAATACAATTGCGAATGACATAAACAAGCTAAAACTTGTTGATTCAATAAAGAAGAAGTTAATAATTGACAAAACAATAATGCCAATCATGGCGAAAAAGATCATGCCATTCAAAAAGCTAAAATCTTTTTTGGTGTTTTGTGCATAAAAACTAATGGCAAAAAACGAAACGCCCGTACCTGTTAAGGCTTGAAACACTAAATCTGCACCATTTGGCATGGCTAAATAATAAGTTAGCATAGGTCCAATTGAGTAGCCAAGTAAACCGGCAATAGCGAAGGCGGTTAATATGCCTTTATTACTGTTTTGAGTCTTAGGCAGAACAAACCAAATAACCGCAATGGCAGCGATTGAGCTAATTATTGCTGAGCCGAAACCAGCTCCTGAAACGATTGAGAACCACGATGCTAGACCGCCAAACACCAGCGTATAAGATAATAATTTCATGGTGTCGGATAAAACTTTATTTTTAACTTTGATATTGCCAATGGCAGTTGTTGTTGAAAATGTGTTCATGATTTATTCCTATAAATTAAAAGTGTAAAATACTACCATATTATACAGAAAATTAAATAAAAGCATGAAACTGGTTTTAGGTCTTGGTGATACGGGTTTATCTATTGCTCGATTCTTGTCAAAACAACATATTGCCTATCGATTGGCTGATAGTCGAACTCAGCCACCATTTTTGTCTGATTATCTGGCAGAATCTCTAGGTTTTGAACCTATATTGGGTGATTGGACGCTAGAGCTATTGAATGACATTGATGAAGTGTTTATTAGTCCTGGCATTGCGCAAACACAAACAATTGTTATATGGGCCAGAGAAAAAGGCATCCCAGTGACCAGTGATATTGAGTTATTTTCACGTTATGTTAACGCACCGATTGTTGGTATTACTGGTTCAAATGGTAAGTCAACGGTGACTCAGTTATTGGGTGAGATGATTGCTAATGAAGGTAAAAAAGTAGCCATTGGCGGTAATATTGGCAAACCTGCGCTTGATTGCTTGGATGATAATATTGAGTACTACGTGTTGGAATTATCAAGTTATCAGCTGGATTACACGCAGAACTTAAACTTATTGGCCGGTGTCGTGCTAAATATCACCCCAGACCACCTTGATCGATACGCAAGTTTCGATGAATATATAGATTCAAAGTTAAGCTTGTATCAATATTGCCAACATTTGGTAGTGAATATTGATGAATCCTTGGTTCCTAAGAAAGCCTCAGCTAAACATTTTGGTGTAGATATGCCAAAACAACCCACTGATTTTGGTACGGTGACTTGTCATGGCAGTTGTTACTTTCTAAAAGGCGATGATGTATTGATGTATGTGAGCGATATGCAACTGATTGGTAAACATAATGTTGCCAATGTATTGGCGACACTCGCTTTGGGCGATCAGATTGGGCTAGATACAGATTCTATGGTTGAAAGCATTAAAGCCTTTAAGGGGTTAGAGCATCGACTTGAATGGGTAGTCAAAAAACAAGGAGTGGATTACTATAACGATTCCAAAGCCACTAATGTTGTTTCTACCATCAAGGCTTTAAATGCATTGATTAATCAGCATGAGAACATTGTGCTTATTGCGGGTGGTGTTGCCAAACAAGAAGATTACACCCCATTATTTGATTTGATTGACAAGGATGTCGTTAGTGTGGTGCTGATTGGGCAGAGTGCACAAATACTTGGAATGGGTATTAAAAAATCTACCGTTAGCTATGCTGATTCAATGGATGAAGCCGTTAGCTTGGCAAGCAGCATGATTAATGATGGCGTGGTTTTGTTATCTCCCGCTTGTGCGAGTTTTGATATGTTTGATAATTTTGAGGCTCGAGGCAAGGCTTTTAAACAAGCTATTTCTGGATAAAGTCTACTGCCGATTTAACGTTAATTGTTTCTAAAATCAGTGCATTAGTTTCACTCTTTAACCAAGTGCTTTGACGTTTGCATAATTGACGTGTGGCGATAATAGCTAGCTCAATCATAGTTTCTTTATCGATATCTCCCTTTAAATATTGCCAAGCTTGCCGGTAGCCCACACAGCGAATTGAAGGTAAATCTTCATGAAGATTTGGATTTTGTTTAAGTTGTTCGACCTCAGATAAAAACCCCTCATCCATCATTGATGAAAAACGTTTCTCAATTCGTTGATGTAATTCACTGCGTGGTGGCATGAGAATAATTTTTTTGATTGGATAATCAATACCTGGTTTTTTGTTGCCTTGCAGATCGCTTAGTGTTTTTCCACTTAAATCAAACACTTCTAGTGCACGTGTAACGCGTTGAGAGTCGTTTGGGTAAATGCGGTCAGCGGCTTTTTTATCAATTTTCTCTAGCTCTTTGTGCAGTGTAGCCGAACCTTTTTCTTTTAACAATTGATTGTATTTTTCTCTTGATTCATTGGTGGATTTTGGCAAATTTGATAAACCATGTTCAAGCGCATTGAAGTAAAACGAGGTTCCACCTACTAAAACAGGTGTTTCGTTGTTTTCAAAAGCAGTTTGTATTTGTTGTTTAGCATCCCCGACAAAATCATAAGCAGAATAAGCTTGGTCTGGTTCACAAATGTTAATCAAGTGGTGTGGGTAGGCTTTTAATGTGCCTGCGTCAGGCTTGGCAGTACCAATGTCCATGCCTTTGTAAATAAGTGCAGAATCAACACTGATAATTCTCGCTTTGAATTGTTGTGCTAATTGAATGGCTAGATCAGTTTTTCCTGAGGCAGTAGGCCCCATTAAAAATACAA
>QOAB01000100.1 GCA_003978285.1 Candidatus Thioglobus sp. | reverse complement strand
TTCGATTTAAGCTACTTTTTTGAAAAAGTAATATCGTGACTAACCGTACACCTTAATCGTTTAAATAAAATAAAACCGAAATAAACTATATAAGTAATTGATTTTTAATGATTTTTATAGTATTTTTCATTAATTTTAGGTTTTTACGACTATTTTTGCTTATACTATAGTGAGAATTTTACAAATTTAATCCATATGAAAAAAATCACATTATCTGTTGCGCTTTTATTTTTATCTTTTAGCGTGTTTTCTGCTTCTAGTGTTTACACAGCTCAAGACGACACTGCTTTAAGGTCAGACAAGTCGCCTAATTCTAAAGTGTTAAAAGTGCTTGTTAAAGATACAAAGCTACAAAGATTAACCATGCATTATTCTGGCTGGTCAAAGGTAAA
Organism: Candidatus Thioglobus sp.; assembly: GCA_003978285.1. The sequence goes on along the minus strand of QOAB01000100.1, from coordinate 5,187 downwards.
GGTGAATGACTTAAGTGGCTGGATTTTGTCAGATAAACTTACAAAAATTGCCGCAAATAAACCGACTAAATCTATCGTTATTAGTAACAACAAGTACGCTGAGCAGATTAAAAATCTTGAAATGTCCTTAGCAAAACTTCAACTTGAAAATAGATCTTTGTCATCTACAATTACTGATATAAAAGCCTTTAGCGCAGATTCTAGTGCTAAATATATTGCTGATTTAGCCTTACTTGAACAACAAAATACTGAGCTTTCTACTCATAATAATGAGATTTCTAATCGCAATAATGACTTACAGTCTAAGGTAGATTCCATCGATACAGACAACCTTATGAACACTTTATTTATACTTATATTTGGTCTGATTATTGGCTTTATTCTTAGTCTTGTTATTGCCCGATCAGCGCAGAAAAAACGTGACAGTTTTAATACCATTAGTCGTTCATATTAATTAATATGGCATTAGTTACTTCTGTTGAAGTTTCGTTTGAGACTTTTCAAACCTTAGTGATTGATCAATCACACAAACAACTGGTTATTTTGGATATTTCAGCCGATTGGTGTGGCCCTTGTAAGATCTTAGAGCCTATCTTAAATAGTGTGGCAGCAGAGTATAATGAGTACGAATTTGCTTTAACTAAGCTTGAAGCTGAGGATGAAAATATGAAGATTGCTGGACAGTTTTCAGTACGAGGATTTCCAACCGTTATTGCTTTTATTAATGGCGAAGAAGTGGATCGTTTTCATTCTGCAAAAACACATGATTTTGTACGTGATTTTATTGATCAAAACTTAGAAAAATTTTAATGAAAACCGGTATCTTACTCACCAATCTTGGCACGCCAGATTCACCTACAAAGCCTGCTTTAAAGCGATATTTAAAGCAATTTTTGTCAGATGATCGAGTCATACAAGCGCCTAATAAACTCATTTGGTGGTTAGCATTAAATGTGGTTATTCTTAATATTAGACCCGCAAAATCTGCCCAAAATTATGCCAAAATTTGGGATAAGTTTGGCAAAGGATCGCCATTATTAAACATCAGTAATTTACAACTTGAAGGCATTAAAAACACACTACTCAGTCAATATGATCATTTGGCATTTGAAGTGGGTATGCGTTATGGTAATCCATCCATCCCTTCGGCATTACAAAGTTTAAAAGATAAGGGTTGTGATAAGATTATTGCGCTGCCGATGTACCCCCAGTATTCAAACACCACAACCCTTTCGACTCTTGATGAAATTAATAAAACCCTTAATACTTGGGATAATGCGCCAGAATTGGTGTTTATTGATGATTATTACCAAGATAAGGGTTATATTCAATCTTTGGTTAATTCGGTGACTGAGCATCAAGCACAGCACGGCAAGCCAGACAAGCTAATGATCTCATTTCATGGCATACCACAGCGTTTTGTTGATAATGGCGACGTTTATTACGATCACTGCGTTAATACGACACAGCTACTTGCTAAGGCGCTTAATTTACAAGAAGGCGAATATCAGCTATGTTTTCAGTCAATATTCGGCCGTGAAGAGTGGCTTAAACCACAAACCAAAAATAGCCTAGAATCTTTGGCACAAAATGGCACTCAACATGTGCAAGTGATTTGCCCTGGTTTTTCTGTTGATTGTTTAGAAACCTTAGAAGAAATTGATGAAGAGAATAGAGGTTATTTTATGGAGGCGGGTGGCACTCAGTTTAGCTATATTCCTGCGCTAAATGACCGTGATGATCATATACAGGCACTTTCAAGTATTATTGCACAACAGCTCTAATAACTTCGCATAATTTATATTATGTTAAATAATGTAAATATTAAAGAAACTAATCAAAAAAAACAACCACCCTCTTACCTTTTATCAAAAAAAGCACTGATTGCTATTTCTTATACAACTGAATAGGTATATAACCTAAATTAATGTAGTCATTAATCTTGGCTGGTCCGCTCTCAGCAACATTAACAATATCAATGTATTCTTCCGGTTTTACGTCTCTCCATCCAGAATACACACCACAAACATATAAATTAGTTCCATCTTTGACAATGTCCCTTAGTAGTGAAATAGCTTCAGGTTGCTCTTTTACTCGCCTGCTCATGAGTTGAAACTGCTCTCTACCATGGGAAACAATTGCAATATCTAGATTTGGGTATTTGTCTTTTAGCTGTGCTTTTAAGTCTTGAATCATGGGTGCTGCCCATTGCCATGTTTTCTTATCACGTTCAATCAACTCAAACACCACACCAGCAGGCTCTTTATTGGCCTGAATTAGACGATCAACACCAGGGTGTGTGTAATCCGCAATTACAGTGCTACTTATAAGTATTACCCATACCAATAATACGAATGCTTTAATGTTGCTTTTAAGTTTGTTCATATCTTAACTTCTTATCTTCTACTGTTTAGTTATCATTGTATTCCTTACTCTTTATAATGGCAAACATGTCTAATCAGATTTTTAATGTTCAACTTAAGAAAAATAAGCGGAATTTTGAATGCTCTGTAAACGATTCAATCCTCGAAAGTGGTCTACGTCATGGTTTATCGATGCATTATGAATGTAGTAATGGTACATGTGGCACCTGTGTAGCTAAGCTTATTGATGGAAATATTAAGTCAATAAAACACCATGACTTTATTTTGTCTGAGAATCAAAAAAATCAAGGTGAGTTTTTAATGTGTTGTAATGCGCCCGCTTCTGATATCGCTCTAGAGTTGGAACTTATTGGAGATGTTAAATCAATCGCCATCCAGAATATTGAAACCAAAGTAAAAAAAGTCAGCTTTATTAATGATAATTTAGCCATAATTACCGTTAGAACGCCTCGTTCTAAAACACTGCAGTTTATGGCAGGACAAGATGTAGAGTTGTCTTTTAAAGGAAAAACTTCTCGCTACCCACTTGCCTCTTGCCCTTGCCATGGCATGGAATTGGAGTTTCATATTAGGAATATGCCTGAAGACGCTTTTGCCACTGCCCTATTCACTAAGAAAATTAAATCTAAGTCTATCATTGATTTAGAGGGGCCTAAAGGCATATTCGTACTTAAAGAAGCCTCAACACGGCCAATGACATTTATTGCCTGGGACAGTGGTTTCGCACCCATTAGAAGCCTAGTAGAGCACGCCTTTTCATTAGAGATGTCTAACCCATTGTATTTTTATTGGGCCTATCCTGCCGAGGAGCAAACCCCTTATTTAGAAAATCATGCGAAATCTTGGCAAGCAATTATGGATGATTACACTTATACGCCTATTGCTTGTGAGTTTGATCGTTCAAGTAAAAATAATTGCCAAAAATTGGCAAAACAGATTTTTAGCGCACTGGATTTAAACATCATTAATCAATCTGATTTGTATATTTCAGCACCAGCTGAAGTGTTGATTTATTTGGGTGAATTATTGCTCGAAAATGGTCTAAATGAGTCTCAATTAATCGCCTCTCCTATATAAAAAACTACCCTATTTTTATTAAATAAGGTTAAGATAAAACCATGCTTATCATTTATTATGTAGCACTGGTTATCGGCATAACTGCTTTATTTGCTAGAGTTGATCGGTCTCTGCCTCTTTTTGTTATTGTTTTCTCAGTAGCAACACTTTATTTAATTATTGGCCTAGAGTTAAGTCAGATCATTATTTGGATAGTAGGATCTATTCTACTATTGATTAATCTAATTTTGTTTGTTCCATTTTTTAGATTGTTATTGATCAAACCTATTGTTTCTAATTTTGTAAATACGGCAAAACTTTCTATTAGTGATACTGAGAAAGTAGCCATGGAGTGCGGTGACACTCACTGGGAAAAACAACTGTTTACTAATCAGCTTTATTGGAATGAATTATTAAGCGTTGAAACTAAGCCTTTAAGTGCTATAGAGCAAGATTTTATTAATAAAAAAGTACCCCAACTTTGTGATACTTTTAATCAGTTTGGCCTAACAGGCAAGACACTAGATCAAATAAAATCAGCGGGATTTTGGTCACTTAATATTCCTAAAAAATATGGTGGTTTAGATTTTTCCGCACAAGCACATGCAAAAATTTTAACTCAATTATCAAGTTGCAATACTTCATTGGCTGTCACAGTTATGGTGCCAAATTCTTTGGGTCCAGCTGAATTAATTTTGCATTATGGTACGGATGAACAAAAACAAGATTTATTACCAAAATTAGCAACGGGTGAGCACATTCCTTGTTTTGCTCTCACTTCAACTGACGCTGGTTCAGACGCTGGTGCTATGGTTGATTCTGGGGTGATTTGCCATCAGGATTACAATGGTAAAAATACCTTAGGTATTCGCCTAAATTGGGATAAACGCTACACCACCCTTGCACCAATGGCGACACTCATTGGCCTTGCCTTTAAAACCTATGATCCTGATGGCTTAATCGGCAATCAGTCAGATTTAGGTATTACTTGTGCATTAGTTGATAGCACTCTAAATGGTGTGAGTATCGGTCGACACCACCACCCTATTGGCTCTGATTTTAGTAATGGTCCACACCAAGGAAAAGATGTGTTCATTCCAATGTCTGCTGTTATTGGTGGTCAAGCTATGATTGCTCAAGGCTGGTCTATGTTAATGGAATCGCTCTCCTTGGGTCGGGGGGTGTCACTCCCATCCTTGTCTTTGGCAGGTGTCGAGCTCAGTCTTAAAACCTCACTTGAATATGCTTTGATTAGAAAGCAATTTAAACAATCGTTGTATCGTTTTCAGGGTGTAGCAGAAAAACTAGTATCTATGGCCGCAGACACCCTAACCATGAAAGCCATGAGCAATTTTCATTTGAACTTGCTCGATCAGGGGCTTAACCCATCTGTAAGTTCTGCGATTTTAAAATATCATCATACCGAATTATTAAGAACCAATATTAATCACGCTATGGATATTCATGGCGGGAAAACAGTTATGTTAGGGCAGCGTAATTATTTGTCTGATATTTACCAAGTGGTTCCCATTGCTATTACCGTTGAAGGGGCTAATATACTGACTCGATCCATGATTATCTTTGGTCAGGGCTTGATGCGTTGCCATCCTTTTTTAAAAGAGGAGCTGGAGAGTTTAGAGAAAAAAGATACGGTCTTGTTTAATCGTTTATTAGGTCATCATCTTGCGCATATTATTGGCGTAAAAATCAAAAGTTTTGTTTTTGCAATCAGTGGTGGTCGTCTTGC
>QOAB01000048.1 GCA_003978285.1 Candidatus Thioglobus sp. | reverse complement strand
CTTTTCCGTCGTTATTCGCCTTATCTTATGTTGTTTGGTATTTTTTTATTAACCCTTGTGCTACTATTTGGCTCTAGTAGTGGCGGTGCCCAGCGCTGGCTCGATTTAGGCTTTGTACGTTTTCAACCTTCTGAATTAATGAAAGTCATTGTGCCGATTGCTATCGCCTCTATCCTTAGTGAAAAAACCCTACCACCCAAACCACTGCCTATATTGATTTCTATTGTTGCTATTATTGCCATTGTTTTACTGATTGCCAAACAGCCCGACTTAGGCACCTCATTGCTCATTGGGGCTAGTGGTGTTTATGTGTTATTTTTCTCAGGTGTTCGTGTTCAATTAATCAAATATAATAATTGGCTAAATTTTGGTTTGATAAGTACCTTAATTGGTGGCAGTGGTTATATCGCCTGGAATTATCTATTAATGGCTTATCAAAAAAAACGTATTCTCACACTAATCGATCCAAGCTCTGATCCGCTCGGTGCAGGTTATCATATTTTGCAATCTAAAATCGCTATTGGTTCTGGTGGCTTGCTAGGAAAGGGTATCGAGCAAGGTTCTCAGTCTCAACTTAACTTTTTACCTGAGCACACCACCGACTTCATCTTTGCCGTGATTGCTGAAGAATTAGGCTTCTTAGGCGTACTGCTGCTTTTGTCTGTTTATGGTCTTATTATTTATCGCTGTTTTATTATCTCCTTTGAATCAGAAGATACTTTTTCTAAATTACTCGGTGCCAGTCTAACCCTAATTTTCTTTACTTATATTTTTGTTAATATCGGTATGGTGTCGGGCTTACTACCTGTAGTTGGTGTACCTTTGCCTTTAATTAGCTATGGTGGATCTTCACTCATTACCCTGATGAGTAGCTTTGGTATTATTATGTCTATCCGAAAACACAAAACACCAAGCTATCTTTCCAATCTGTAAAAAATGTTACGATTATTAGCCTTATCACTACTCTTACTTTCATCAACCATATCGGCAAAAACACTGCCTGCCACACAGTTTAAATCTACTCAAAATTTTATCAATAAAATGGTGAAAGAACACCGTTTTAATAAAAACGAATTAATGCTTATTTTTTCCAAAATCGAATTAACGATAGCGGACAAATCTAAGAAAAAAACCAAGAAAAAGAAAAAACCAAAAAGTAAGCCAATGGCTTGGGATAAATACAAAAGCTTGTTTCTCACCCAAACGCGCATTCAAAATGGGGTGAAATTTTGGAATGACAATCTCGATACTTTAAAACGAGCTGAAACCACTTATAACGTGCCAATCGAAATTATTGTTGCTATTCTTGGTATAGAAACCAGTTATGGCCATAATAAAGGCACACACCCTACGTTAGAAACTTTGGTAAAACGCGCTTTTGGTAATTACCGACGACGTAATTTTTACAAAAAAGAGCTTGAATCCTTCTTACTTATGTCGCGTGAAAATGCCATACCAGCACTCGCTATTAAGGGCTCATATGCGGGCGCAATGGGCTATCCACAGTTTATTGCTAGCTCGTACCGTCATTACGCGGTTGATTTTAATCAAGACGGAAAAATTGATTTATTTTCAGATCCAATTGATGCTATCGGCTCCATTGCCAATTATTTTGATAAACACCAATGGCACGACTTTGGCGAGATCGCGCGTCCTATTTCACTATCAAGTACGCATTTAAAATACGCCAAACGCTCTACCAACAAGCCCAAGAAAAACACTCAATATTGGCGCAACAAAGGTTTGAGTATTGACCCAGACATTCCTAATAAAACCAAACTTGCCTTCATTCGCTTGCCGCAACAAAAAATTGACGAAACCTGGCTCACTTTTTGGAATTTCTATGTACTAACCCGTTATAATCACGATAACAGATATGCCATGGCTGCTTATCAATTATCAAAAAAAATAAAGCAACAATTCAATCAAAATAATCACTAAAAAAATATGAAATATCAATTACTTATAAAAAAAATATCAACCTTATTCATTGTCGCAATTAGTATCACTTCGCTTAACCTTCAAGCCGCTATTTTTATCACGCCAAAACAACCTTCCATCAATGCAGCTTCATACGTCGTACTTGATTATAACTCGGGTGCTATTATCGCCTCAAACAAGCCTCATGAAAAACGTGCGCCAGCCAGCTTAACCAAGTTAATGACGGCTTATGTGGTTTTCCAACTCATTCAAGATGGCAGAGCAAGCTTAGAAGATGATGTAAAAATTAGTGAAAAAGCTTGGAAAACCATGGGTTCAAAAAGTTTTGTTGAAGTGGGAAAAACCATCAAACTTAAAATCTTACTTAAAGGCATGATTATCCAATCAGGTAATGACGCTGCAGTCGCTCTAGCAGAGCACATTGCTGGTACAGAAGGTACTTTTACTGCTTACATGAATGAATACGCGCAAGGGCTTGGCATGCATAACACTCGCTTTGAAAATGCTTCTGGTCTCGACTATGAAGATCAGCACACCACGGCGTCTGACATGGCTAAATTAGCTTCCGCTACCATTAAAGATTTCCCAGAATTCTATCCTTGGTACAGCGAAAAAGAATTCACTTATCATGATATTAAACAACGCAATCGTAACAAACTCTTATGGAGTGACAAAACGGTTGATGGACTTAAGACTGGCTTTACTGATAAAGCAGGCTATAACTTAGTCGCAAGCGCCAATCGTATGGATATGCGCTTAATCTCTGTGGTATTAGGATCAACCAGTGTTGAAGCACGCACCTCACAAACACAAAAAATTCTTGACTATGGCTTTCGTTTTTTCGAGACCAAAAATATTGGCGCTATCACCAAGAGTGTACCAATCAGTAACTCTACCAAAGATGAAATAAAAGTCGGTCTTCAAAACTCAAAAGCAATCACGCTAGCGCGTGGTCAATACAAATTATCTCAACAAGCGATTGAGTTAAATGCCGGACTCTCTGCACCCATCAAAAAAGGGGATAGTATCGGCCATTTAGTCATTAAATTTGAAGGTAAAAATCTTGCAAAACTGCCACTTATTGCACTTGAAGATGCGCCAGAAGCTGGATTCTTTAGTCAAATTTGGAACTGGATATTATCCCTACTAGGGCTTTAATGGTCTATCTTAACGGCAATTTTATTGCAAAAAACAAAGCCTCTATTTCCGTTATGGATAGAGGCTTTTTATTTGGTGATGGCGTCTATGAAGTCATCCCTGTTTATCAGGGCAAAATATTCCGCCTAACCGAGCATTTAGATCGCCTGCAAAATAGCCTGGATTCAATACAAATCACCAATCCTTATTCTCATGATGAATGGCAATCCATTCTAACCAAGCTAAGTGGCTTTTCGTCTGCATTAGATCAATCACTTTATCTGCAAATTACCCGTGGTGCTGACACCCAACGTAAACACAACTTTGATACCTTGACACCAACCGTGTATATCGAAACCAGCCCACTCATCGCTAAAACGAAATCTCAATTAGAAAGTGGTTTTTCTGCCATGACCCGAGAAGATATTCGTTGGCATCGATGCGATATCAAAGCCACCTCATTATTAGCCAATATTCTCTACGCACAAGAAGCCAAACAACATCAAGTTGAAGAGATGATTTTATCTCGCAATCATGAGATTACTGAAGGTGCCACCTCTAATGTGTTTATGCTAAAAGATAACACCTTATTCACACACCCTACTGGCCCTAATATTCTTTCAGGTATCACCCGTGATTTAGTCATCAGTAGTGCCAAAGCTTGCAAGCTCAATGTACAAGAAACGCCATTTTCATTAGATGATATTCAACAGGCTGACGGATTGTGGATCTCAAGTTCAACACGCGAGATTATGCCCATCACTTTGCTAGATGATCAACCCATTAACCAAGGCGTTATTCATCCGGCTTGGTCATGTGTGTTTGATCATTACCAACAACTCAAAAATGACTGATCAACGCCTAGACCTACTCACTGACTGGCTAGAGACTTTTTTTGGTGATGAAAATTTTGTTATCACCACAGTCAGCGATGATGCCAGCTTTCGTCGTTATTTTAGAATTGAGCGTGATAATGCTTGCTTTATTGCCATGGACGCACCACCCAATAAAGAAAACTGCGAGCCTTTTATTCGTATCGCCAAGCATCTAATTACCGGTGGTGTTCATGCCCCAAAAATTATCGAAACTAATTTAGAACTGGGCTTTTTACTGCTAGAAGATTTAGGCGATCAAACCTTTTTAAACGCCCAACAAAAAAACTTTGAACTTCAGCATTACAAAAATGCCATTGATGTTCTCATTAATATTCAATCACTAGAAATTGAAGTAGTCAATATTCCTAACTATGATGCTGCATTATTAACAACAGAAATGCAACTACTGATTGATTGGTATTTGCCAGTACTCAGCAACAAGTACCACACACAATTACAAACAATTTTTGCTTTATTAAGTGATAACACACTAAGCACTGATCAGGTCTTTGTCCATCGTGATTACCATTCACGCAACTTAATGCTATTAGAAAATAACGAACTTGGCGTCATTGACTTTCAAGATGCAGTGGTTGGATCCAATACTTACGATTTAGTTTCACTACTTAAAGACGCCTACTTTGAGCTCAAACCAACCGAGGTACAAACCTTGCTTGTCTATTTTTATGAGCAAGCTAATATCCAAAACCCTTTTGCCGAATTTGAAAAACAATTTGATCTCATGGGCTTGCAACGCCACCTTAAAGTATTAGGTATATTTAAACGTTTGTCACTTCGTGATGGCAAACACCAATATCTAGCAAATATCCCGCTAGTGGCCAAATATGCACTCGCTGTTGCTAATAAATACCCAGAACTAGAGTCACTCAGCAGTATTCTTGAATTAGCCAACCACCAAACCCATGCTATGATTCTAGCAGCAGGCAGAGGCGAGCGCATGATGCCACTCACAGCAAATACACCAAAACCTTTAATTAAGGTTAAAAACACCACACTTATAGAGCACTCAATCAACGCGCTTAAGCAAGCAAAAATCACCAATATTGTTATCAATACTTCTTATTTAGGCGAGCAACTAATTACACATCTAGGTGATGGCTCTAAGTTTGGGGTTCGTATTAATTATAGCGATGAATCGGCGGGTGCATTAGAAACGGCTGGCGGTATTATCAAAGCCCTGCCACTCTTAGGTGACAAACCCTTTGTTGTGATTAACTCCGATGTGTTGTGCGATTATGATTTGTCCAAACTCACCCTGCCGGTTGGATCACTTGCACACTTAGTCTTAATTAACAATCCTGCACACAATCTAAAGGGAGATTTTTCATTAGTCAATAATCACCAAATTACCAATATTCACGGCCAATCCTACACTTTTTCAGGCATCGGTATTTACCACCCAGACTTGTTCAAATCGCATTTAAATATTGAGCAAAAATTACCGCTCTATCCACTACTTAAAGAAGCCATTGCTAACGGAAAACTCAGTGGCGAACATTATGATGGTTATTGGCAAGATGTGGGCACACCTGAGCGTTTAAAACAGGCCAATAATCAATAAAATTCGCGTAAAATAATTTTTGGTAGTGCTAAGGGTGCGCCGACAATGAATGGTTATGAACTCCGCCAGGTCCGGAAGGAAGCAACGGTAATAATTTTTTCAGGTGTTGGATGTTATTCTTGGTGCTGCCACTTTTATTTAAAGTAAACTATTTTAATGAGTCAACATTATCAAGTTTTAGCCCGTAA
>QOAB01000047.1 GCA_003978285.1 Candidatus Thioglobus sp. | reverse complement strand
AAACAAAAAAAACTGTCGTAAATAATACATGTTTTTTCCACCTGTCTGAACTTAATATCAGTTTATTATTATTTTTTATCGAGTTTTTATATTAGTTTATTGTGATGTTCTCTTGACAACTTAAATTAGGTCTGCTTTAATGCACACACAAGTTAACATCGAAATTCGTAAGGAGATATCACAGATGGCAATGCCAAAAACTGCAAGAATGAAGGAGCACCTGGGTAAAAAAGCACAGGTTAATCAGGTGGCGCTAAATGCTCCAATCATTTGGTTCAGGAAGGGTTTATCCGATTTCATGTCAAGTCCGCTACTGGCACTATTCTATGGTTCATTATTTTCTATTGTCACTTATAGCCTTTGGACTTATCTCTCTGCATCACAAAGCCTTCATGATGTAAGGGTTCCCTTGGTGGGCGTTGTGGTATTACTTCTTGGTCCAATTTCAGCAATGAGCCTGTATGATGGCTCAAAACGTATCGAATCTGGTAAAAAACCCGTTCTTAGAGATGTTTTATTATCCGCATTTAAAGCTAATGGCTCCTGCCCTTCAATCTTCTTGTCGGTAATGTTAATAGTGCTTGCAATTATGTGGATGATGTTCTCCCCGCTAATTTATGCAATTTTTAACACCGGATCGCTTAATATCGTCAGTACAGATCAAACCATCGTTGAAGCCATTCTGTCAGAAATTACCAGTGGTGGTAACATGGGCTTTCTGGTGGCATACTTTATTTTTACAGCTCTCATGGGTTTAACCGCCTTTATGATTAGCTGGTTCTCATTTCCAATGGTGCTGGATAAAGATGTTGACCCGTTCACCGCAACATCAACCAGCCTAAGGGCTGCTATGGCCAATAAGATTATTATGTTTATATGGGCCCCAACTGTTGGTGTTCTTGTCTTGCTCAGCCTGATGACGCCTTATTTTATTGGACTTGCGCTAGTTATTCCAATAATTGGTCACTCAACTTGGCACGCATACAGGGATACGATTGGTGAGCTAAAGTAATGCGCTCGATTTTTATCCATTTGAAAACCTTTTGCATGAGGCATGCAAAAGGTTTTTTGTGAAGCGCTTTACATTAATTTTTTTAATCGTTAAAATATTATTCTCTAATCCACGCAACAACCGCCCTCATGTTTAAAAAATTACTGCAGGTTTCCATTATTCTAGCATTAATCGTGGTGGTTCTAGGCGCCTATACTCGCCTCGGAGACGCAGGCCTCGGATGCCCAGACTGGCCGGGTTGTTATGGACAGATAATTGTACCGGATGCAGTAGATGGCACAAAGCTTGAAGGCTATGATCGCCCACTAGAAGCAATCAAAGGCTGGAAAGAAATGGTGCATCGTTATGCCGCCTCTACACTCGGACTTGTCATTCTCATACTATTCTTTCTGGCCTTACGAGGCAAGCCACAATATCATCAGTCAATGCTACTGCCGGGCTTTACCGCTGTGTTTGTTATGCTACAAGGTGCCTTCGGCATGTGGACAGTAACACTCTTAGTACATCCTGGTATCGTCACCACGCACCTGATTGGTGGCTTTGTTACCACAGTCTTGCTTACCTGGATGTTGCTCAACCAAGGCAGACCACTAATCACTTATCGACACGTCTTAAAAAGACACAAGTCTTTATTGGTTGCCACCTTGATGATGTTAGGTTTGCAAATTATATTGGGCGGCTGGACCAGCACCAACTATGCAGCCCTATCTTGCGGTGAGCAATTTCCAACTTGTTTAGGTTCGTGGTGGCCAAATATGGATTTTTCTAGAGCACTTTACTGGGGGCCGCTTGGGTTAGATTATGAATATGGTGTTTTAGAAAACCCAGCACGTGCCGGTATTCAAATGATACATCGAATCGGTGCATTGATGACAACGACGCTAATACTCTCGCTTATATATTTATTTAGGGGCTACACTCACCTAAAATCAAACCTGGTGTTGATTGGTAGTTTATTAATGGTTCAAGTAACACTTGGCATTCTTAATGTATTATTGTCGCTACCGATAGTAGTGGCCGTTTTACACAATGCGGTTGCTCTATTATTATTACTCAGCATTGTTGCATTAATACACAAGGTATTCAGAGCGCGCACATAATGACACACAGCCAAAATGAATAGTTATGAAAAAATTTAAAACCTCCACAGGCGAAAATAATTGTGTTGAAATCAAAAAGACGCGCAATGCAATCATCTGGCTGGGCGTAGGCATGATTGCAATGGCATATTTTTTCCTTATTCCAAGTGCCAATCAACTCAAAGACATACAAAAACAAGTGCAGCCAACCGTGTCCTTGTACTCCAACCCTAAATCATTGCAAGGGAAATTCCCTTTGATAGATGATAATCGTAATACAACATCACTATCTGTGGCAGCTAACAGTAAATGGTCTATTTTATATTTTGGTTATACGTCGTGCCCAGATGTGTGCCCAATAGACTTGGCAATACTCAACCAAACACTAGGCATGATGCAACAGGCTGACAAGCTACAAGTTATCTTTATCTCGGTCGATCCGAAACGTGATGTGGGTAATTTAAATGCCTTTACCGGACGTTTTAATGCTGGATTTATTGGCTTAAGCGCCGAAGAGAGCGTATTAAGAAATATGACAAAAACGTTAGGCGTCTACCACGAGGTGGAAAAAACTAAACAAAGAGCGTTGGCAGAAGATCAGAACAAGCCCAAAGACATGAGCATGGTGATGAATAACAATTATCTCATCAACCACACGGCAAGCTATTTATTATTAAACCCTAGCCTTGAATTAACCGGCTTGCTTACCAACCCACACTATGCGCCAAAAATGGCAAAGGCGTTGGATTTAATTATTGAAACACTAGATTAAGTTGGGCTAAGGTAGTACCAGCTTAACAGCAAAAATTACCAACCCAATAAAGACAACGGTCATCAATAAACCAACAATGATATAAGCCCATGGGCCTTGATTTTCAGCGCGCTCAAAATCCTTGACCAAATCTTCTTTTTTACCCACACCAATCATCGCCGAAGTGACTGCTTTAAATACTTGCCCTAATCCTTTCATAACGATTCCTTTGTTTTGCCTATAATGTGATTAACCAATAATGGTCTACCAATAAGGCAACAAATAATAACATTAAATAGTTAACGGAAAACATAAATGTTGTCCATGCAATTTCATTATCATCGGGGTTTTTGTAAATCTTAATCGCATACATCAAGAATATCAGGCCTAACACCACAGCAGAAACTAGATAAATAAGCCCAGACATGCCTGACAAATATGGCAATAACGTCACTAATAATAGCAAAACTGTATAAAGCAAAATTTGCGTGCGTGTGTAAGCCAAGCCGTGCGTTACTGGTAGCATTGGCACATCAACTTTTCTGTACTCTTCCACACGATGAATTGCCAACGCCCAAAAGTGTGGTGGCGTCCAAATAAACACAATTAAAAACAACAGTAATGCGTATTCGATACCTTGAGTGCCTGAGATTGCTGTCCAACCCAATACCGGAGGAGCAGCACCGGCAGCGCCACCAATCACAATATTTTGCGGTGTGGCGCGCTTTAAATACATGGTGTAGACAACCGCATAACCAATCAGTGAAATAAACGTAAGCACCATGGTAAGGGTATTAACAAACAACTGTAAAACACCCAAACCAACAACACCTAAAAATACACCCCAAACCAATGCTTGGTTACGGCTCACTTTACCTTGAGGCAATGGGCGTTGATTGGTGCGAGACATCTGAATGTCGATTTGCTCATCAACCACGTGGTTAAACACCGCCGCCGAAGCGGCAGCCATGGAGATGCCTATTGAGGCGTTGAGCACTAATAAGAGGTCTGGTAAATACGGTGCAGGCACCGCTAAAAACATACCGACCACAGCGGTTAGTAAAATTAAAGAAACAACTTTAAGTTTACATAAGCCGAGTAAATCACTTAATGAAGGCATAATAATCTCCGTTTAACCGATGCGTGAATACTTAAACAAGCGTTTTAAGTCTTTAATCACACGCTTAATTTCTAAGGCTTGTGGCTCATAGTGCAACATCACGTTACCCAATGGGTCAATCAAAAACAGTGTGTTGTCAGGGAACTTGCCTAATTGTTGATTGAGTGCTTCGCTCGGATTGGCAATAAATACACCGTACTCTTGTAAATCGGTCGTACCATTAATTAACAACAGTCTTTGAACGCGACGCATGTCTTCATTCATCAGAATTCGGATGGTTTTCATGTCTTTAAGCGTTTGCGTGCAAGTGCTGTCGCATTGATTGGTGGCGTAAGCCAATGTCCACAAACCTTGTAAATCACCCGGTGTGTTCTTGGTAAAAACTACATCTTGTTTTTCGGTGGTAATAATCGGATTAACGAATTTTCCGTAATTAACTGTCGTTCCCGTAAACGCTGTCGGGTTCCAATAGAAGAATGCCGTGCCCAAGACAATTGGCAAGACAAACGAAGATAGTAATATCCATAATTCTTTTTTAGAATTCATAAAAAACCTTATTTTGCAAAGCGCGCAATGATACGCTTAAGCTATTAAAAAATCAATTTTGTCAATATTACAATCTTACTTCAATACCGTTTTTTTGCATGGCCATCTTCGCTTCGCTAACCGTATATTCGCCGAAATGAAAAATGCTTGCTGCTAAAACTGCATCTGCACCGCCTTCAAGAACACCCTCAGATAAATGGGCTAAATTACCCACGCCGCCTGAGGCGATGACTGGCACGTCAACTGCATCAGAGACTGCTCTAGTCAAAGCTAAGTCAAAACCAGTTTTAACACCATCACAATCCATTGAGGTTAATAACACCTCGCCGGCGCCGTGTTCGCCCTCAGTCATTTTAACCGCCCACTCAACTGCGTCTATGCCGGTTGATTTACGCCCGCCATGGGTAAAGATTTCCCACTTTGGCGGATTGTTCGACACTTGTTTTGCATCAATGGCTATTACAATACACTGGGAGCCAAACTTTGCGCTGAGTTCATTAATTAAGTCAGGGTTAAAAATTGCAGCTGAGTTTACCGCGACCTTATCCGCACCTGCGTTGAGCATTACTCTCACATCTTCAGGTTTACGAATACCACCACCAACGGTAAGCGGAATAAACACTTGTTCAGCAATGCTCTGAACCATATGCACTGTTGTATCACGTCCTTCATGTGATGCGGTAATGTCTAAAAAAGTGATTTCATCAGCACCTTCATCATCATAACGTTTAGCCACCTCGACCGGATCGCCTGCATCTTTAATGTCAACAAACTGTACGCCTTTAACTACACGACCGTCACGCACATCAAGGCAAGGGATGATTCTTTTTGCTAAACTCATAAGGGGCTTTGTATTAAATTTTAATAAGTACTAATTAAGTGCAATTTTACCGTATTTATACTTTCAAAAGGCTTGTGCCGCCCGATAGGTATAATTAACGCCAATGAACACCCCTAAACACATTGCAATTATTATGGACGGCAACGGCCGCTGGGCATCGAAACGTTTCTTGCCTCGCATCCAAGGTCATCAAAAAGGGGTTAAAGCAGTACGTAAAGTGGTGAAACATTGTGGCAAACTGGGCGTCAAAACGCTCACTTTATTTGCCTTTAGTAGTGAAAATAAAAACCGTTCAAATGAAGAGGTGTCTTTGTTGTTTAAGCTATTTTTAAGTGTGCTCAAACAAGAAGTTAATAAGCTTAATAAGCACAACGTCA
>QOAB01000004.1 GCA_003978285.1 Candidatus Thioglobus sp. | reverse complement strand
ATTTTAGTTATAAATGGGCAGAAGTTCTGGCGGCTGACGCCTATGACTTTGTTAAATCAAATGGCGGTATCGGCTCCAAAGCCTCCCTAGATTTTATGCACTATATCCTAGAAGTTGGCGGAAGTCTGGATTTTATGGATCAATATATCGAATTTCGAGGCAAGGCTCCAAGTGTTGCTGCACTACTTAAGTCGAATAAAATAGACAATTGTGGTATTTAAATTAAAATTGTTGGAAATTTACAAATTAAATACATTAAACATTGTATTTCCTGCTAAAATTAACTCTGTTAGTTCAAGAATTAAATTAAACGAGGAGAGAGTAATATGAACAAAATAAGGCCTATTTATGGCTTTAACATCAGCATTATTTATTAGTGGAATACTAGTAACTAATACGCTAGCACAAGGGCCACACGAGGGTGTAGCCTGTCTTGGTTGTCACAGTGTTCACTTTGCGGTAGATGACAAAGCATTTGCGGTAAAAAACACGACAATGATTAACCCGATCAATGGTGAATCATTAGAGGGCTTGGTTGCAGCCAAATGTTTAGGTTGTCACGAAACACAAGAATTAGGTGGTGCTGGTATTAGACCAATTCACTTACATACTACCCATCCAATTGGTATTATTCCAAATCCAAGAGTTGCAGATGTACCTGATAATTTACTTAATGAAGGTAAGTTAGATTGTGTTAGTTGTCACGAACCACATCCATCAAACCCTAACTTTATGTACTTACGTGTAGATACGGGTAGTTATGGTGAAAACTTGCAGAAATTCTGTGTAACTTGTCACTCAGCTAAAGCAGATATGAAGCTAATTGGTGTCGAGTCAGTAGATTCACTTGAATTATTTAGTGCGATGGATCAGCAAGCTGGTGCAAAGAACTTTAGACGTGATGAAGTAGTTACACATAATGATTCTACAAAGTACATCAAGCCTTTAGGCGCCATTCCTGCGAATGACATCTTGCCTAACTACTTGAAGAAGCCTGCATGGGTTAACGAGCCGGAGTTCAATCCACTAGCTCAGTAATGCTTTAAGATATACATTAAAAGGCCCGCTTAACGCGGGCCTTTTTTTTTGCAAATAAATAAAACTAATGATGATAGCTATTGGTAAAATTCTATCTATATTTTATAGGAGATGTAATGATTAAATTTATACTAAGCGTGGTGGTAGTTCTAGCATTGATTGGTGGGGCAATCCAGTTCAAATCAACAGATCAGAGCTGGTCTTTAGTGGTTAATAAAGAAGCGGCAATGAGTAGCGTGAAAAATGGCGCAGTAAAAATTTACGACTTTGGTAGTGGGTTAGTTAGTGACGCCGATAAGATTAAAGGCGTTGATTTAACTATAGAAAGGTAAGTTTAGATCTTAGACAGTAGGATCGTACCATTGGTGCCACCAAAACCAAACGAATTAGAAATCGCAAAGTCAATTTTCATTTCTCGAGCTTCGTTAGCCGCATAGTCTAAATCACAATCAGGGTCTTGATTGATGATATTAATTGTTGGCGGTGCTATCTGGTCTCGTAAAGCTAGTGCGGTAAATATTGCCTCAATACCGCCAGCAGCACCAAGCAAGTGTCCTGTCATTGACTTGGTGGAGCTCATTACAATGTTATAAGCGTGATCACCTAAGGCTAATTTTGCTGCATCTGTTTCCGCTTGGTCGCCTGCCGGTGTCGAAGTGCCATGAGCATTGATATAGTCAATTTGGTCAGCATTTACACCCGCATTACGCATGGCATTTTTCATACAGCGCGCTGCACCTTCGCCACCTTTAGAGGGTAGGGTCATGTGATAAGCATCACCACTCATACCATAGCCTAAAACTTCAGCATAGATTTTTGCACCACGAGCTTTAGCATGCTCATACTCCTCAAGTACAACCACACCAGCGCCATCACCAAGCACAAAACCATCTCGATCTTTATCCCAAGGGCGAGAGGCTGTTGATGGGTCGTCATTACGAGTAGAAAGCGCACGGGCAGCAGCAAAACCACCCAAGCCACAATTGGTGGTTGACATCTCTGCACCACCAGCAACCATAACATCGGCATCACCATATTCAATTAAACGTGATGCATCGCCGATATTATGTGTACCGGTTGTACAAGCAGTCACAATAGCAAAATTAGGGCCTTTTAGACCGTATTTGATCGATAGGTTGCCCGAAATCATATTAATGATAGAGGAGGGTACGAAGAAGGGTGAAATGCGCTTAGCGCCTTTTTCTCTAAAAAGGTCCGCCGTACGTTCAATCGTACCTAAGCCACCAATGCCAGCACCAATAGCAACACCGATACGCTCAGCATTTTCTTCAGTGACTTCAATACCAGAGTCTTCAATTGCTTGAATACCAGCCGCCATGCCATAATGGATAAAGGTATCCATTTTTTTAGCATCTTTGGGTTTAAGGTAATCGGTGATTTCGAAATTTTTAACTGAGCCACCAAATTTAACAGCCTGGCCTTCAGTTTCAAGGTTGGTGAGTGAATTAATGCCAGACTTACCCGCAAGAATATTTGACCAAGATTCTTCAACACTGTTTCCAACCGGTGAAATGATGCCCATACCGGTAATTACAACTCTTCTTTTGCTCATAATTATTTCTTAATTAAGATAAAAAAAAGGCGCTTAATTCAAAGAAGAAAGCGCCTTATTCGTTTATATCACTAAACGGAAATTACAAATTATTGTTAACGTAGTCGATCGCTTGTTGAACAGTTGTAATATTTTCTGCTTGATCATCAGGGATCTCACAGTCAAACTCTTCTTCAAGAGACATTACTAATTCAACAGTGTCTAAAGAATCTGCACCTAAATCGTCAATAAAAGAAGCATTGTTGTCAATGTCGCCACTTACGTCTAACTGCTCAGCTACAACTTTCTTTACTCTTTCCTCGATACTCATTTGTTATTCCCTTAATAGATTAAAACTATCATTTTATCTCCAAATAGTACTCATGCAAGACTAAATTTAAAATATTTATTGGTATCGGGTGGGGTCAGAAATTCCGGCAGATTTAAAGCCAATTTTTCGATATTCACAAGCATCGCAAACACCGCAAGCTTCACCCTTATCGTTGGCTTGATAGCAGGTAGTTGTTATTGAGTAATCCACCCCTAAAGACAAGCCTATTTTAATAATATCAGCCTTATTAAGGTCAATTAATGGTGTGACAATAGAGAGATTTTGACCTTCCACGCCTTGTTTAGTGGCTAAGTTTGCCATAGTTTCGAAAGCATCAATATAAGCTTGTCGGCAATCGGGGTAACCTGAATAATCCAATGCATTAACACCAATAAAAATAGATTGGCAATCTAGCACTTCGGCCCAAGCCATGGCAAAAGATAAAAAGATGGTGTTGCGTGCGGGTACGTAAGTAATGGGGATTTCATCACTTTCTTTAAAATCAGGTACGTCGATATTCTCGTCAGTCAGCGCTGAACCGCCAAAATCTGATAAAGATATATGCATAATACGATGTTCAACAGCACCAAAATGTTTGGCAATTTCGGTAGCTGAGATTAATTCTGATTTTTGTTTTTGCCCATAATCAAAGCTCAGTGCGTAGCATTCAAACCCTTGGGATTTGGCAATGGCAAGAGTAGTGGTAGAGTCTAGGCCACCGGAAAGCAGGATAACAGCTTTAGACATTAGCTAAATTGCCTTTTTCTTCTAGCCATTTTTTACGGTCTGGCGCGCGTTTTTTACTCAGTAACATGTCCATGGTTTGAAAGACTTGCAGTGGGTTATCCAAGGTGAGCTGAATAAGGCGCCTAGTGTCGGGCAACATCGTAGTTTCTCTAAGTTGAGAAGGGTTCATTTCACCCAAACCTTTAAAGCGTTGCACTTGGATCTTAACGCGTTTATTTTCACTTTCAATTTTTCTAATGATTGCATCTCTTTCATTGTCATCTAATGCGTAATGCACTTGCTTGCCCGCATCTACCCTGTACAAAGGCGGCATGGCAACATAAATATGACCTTCTTTAATGAGTTTTGGAAAGTGCTTCACAAACAAAGTACAAATCAATGTGGCAATATGTGCACCGTCAGAGTCGGCATCTGCAAGGATGCAAATTTTTCCGTACCTAAGGCCGGTAAGATCTTCACAGTTAGGCTCAAGCCCAATAGCAACACTAATGTCATGTATTTCGTTACTGGCTAATACTTGCTCAGAGTCCACTTCCCAGGTGTTTAGAATCTTACCTCGTAATGGCAAGATGGCTTGGTATTCTTTGTCTCTTGCTTGTTTAGCAGAGCCACCAGCTGAATCACCCTCGACTAAAAATACCTCGGTTTGATCGAGGTCATTGCTAGTACAGTCTGATAATTTTCCCGGTAGGGCGGGGCCACTGACAATCTTTTTACGGATAATTTTTTTGCCAGTTTTAAGTCTAGCTTGCGCATTCATAATAGCCAGTTCGGCAATTTTTTCAGCAACAGAAGTATGTTGGTTTAACCAAAGACTAAACGCATCTTTAACAACATTAGTAACAAAACCCGCACTTTCACGTGACGAGAGTCGTTCTTTGGTTTGTCCAGAAAACTGAGGGTCCAGCATTTTGATGGATAGAACGTAAGCAATTTTTTGCCAGACATCATCGGGTGTGAGTTTGATGTTTTTAGGTAGTAAGTTTCTAAATTCACAAAACTCTTTTAATGCATCAGTCAGACCTGATCGTAAGCCGTTGACATGCGTACCACCATTGGTAGTTGGAATAAGGTTAACATAGCTTTCAGCCACAACATTGGTGTTGTATTCAGTCCAAGCCAACGAGCAATTGAGTTGCTGTTCATCAGAGGCGAAATCAACCACAAAAGGAGCGGTTGGCAAACAATCAAGGCCATCTAGTGCCATGGATAAATAATCTTTAAGCCCTTCTTTATAGATCCATTTATCGGTCGTGTCATCAATTTCATTATAAAAGTTAATTTCCAACCCTGGACATAAGACCGCTTTAGATCTAAGGTTGTGACGTAATTTACTAACTGAAAATTTAATCGTGTCAAAAAATTGTGCATCTGGTTTAAATTTAACCATGGTGCCTGTATTGCGTTTACCAACACTGCCAATTTCTTCTAGGTCGGTTTTTTTAAAACCATCAGAAAAAGTAATATAGTGCTCCATTGAATTGCGTTTAATCCAAATTTCAACTGAAGTCGATAGGGCGTTAACCACTGAAATACCCACACCATGTAAACCACCTGAAAACTGATAAGAATCATTGGAGAACTTACCACCTGCATGAAGCTTAGTCAGGATGACTTCAACGCCTGGAACGCCTTCTTTAGGGTGAATGTCAACCGGCATACCGCGACCATCATCTTCAACAGATAATGATCCGTCTTTATAAAGTACCACTTTGATTTTTGATGCGTGACCCGCAACGGCTTCGTCAACACTGTTGTCGATTACTTCCTGAGCTAGATGATTTGGGCGCTCAGTATCGGTATACATGCCCGGACGCTTTCGTACTGGCTCTAGACCGGTTAAGACCTCAATTGACGAGGCGTCGTAATTACTCATAATATTTTCAAGTGATGATTTTGGCAAGTATCATACCAAAAAAAAGCCCCATAAAATGGGGCTTTTTTTTGTTACTCAATGGATAACTTTATGTTGTTATCCGTATTGATTCATAGGATCACCACCGCCAGCAGGGCCAGCTGAAGGGTCTTGAGGGATTTCTGTAATCATTGCCTCAGTGGTAATCATTAAGCCAGAAATACTTGCTGCATGCTGTAGGGCTGCACGTACCACTTTAGTTGGATCTAAAATTCCCATTTTCAACATGTCGCCATATTCTTCTGTAGCAGCGTTAAAACCGTAGTTACCATCACCATTAGCGACGTTGTTAAGTACAACAGAGGCTTCACCACCACCATTAGAAACGATTTGTCTTAATGGTGCTTCCATAGCGCGTTTGGTTAAATCAATACCAATATCTTGATCATGATTGTCACCTTTTAGGCCGTCTAATGCAGCAATTGCGCGAACTAGCGCAACACCACCACCAGGAACTACACCTTCTTCAACCGCAGCGCGTGTTGCGTGAAGCGCA
>QOAB01000123.1 GCA_003978285.1 Candidatus Thioglobus sp. | reverse complement strand
TCGTGCATGTCTTTAGTTTTGATTTGACCAATGGCTTGAATAATGCCTGTGAACATATAAATTTAACTATATTAAAGTTTGCTAATTTTACGCTAATTGTCGAGTTTGACCAACTCTTTGTTTTCAAAGCAATAACAAAAACTAGCCCCTAGCAATACGATTATCCACGCTAAGTAAACCCATAACATAACTAACAACAGTATCGATAAAGTACCGTAAATCAACTCGTATACGGGGAAATATTGAATATAAGCAAACATGGCATACTTAATAACTTCTAAACCTATTGCTGCAATCACACCGGCTTTAAGCGCATTACTAAAACGCACGCTTTCTAGCGGAACAGCATAATACAAAATTGCAAAGCCTAGGCTAGATAAGACAAATGGCGCCATGAATGGCGCATAACCTGCCATTGGCAGTTGATTAAAAAGCTCTAAGGCCATTACATAAGAACTAAAGAATAACGAGGCACCAACAAAAATTGGCCCTAAAAATAAGACGAATAAATAAGAAATCAAGCCCTGCATCCAGTGACGATGATGTGCATCATGCCATATTAAATTAACGCGCTTATCTACTTCATACAAAAGCAACATCACCGCAAACAATAAAAAACCAGAGGTTAGCCCTTTGAGTGACTGCGCTTGTACGATGAATTGTTGAATATAGTCTTTGGCAGCATCGTAATTTTGCGGTAACAACTGTGTGAACAAAAATTGTTCTAAGTGTTGTTGTAGATCAGCAAAATAAGGGGAGAGAGAGAAAACACTTAAACCTAATGCCAGACCAGGCACAATGGCAAACAAAGTATCGAATGACAGTATTGCAGCGGAATCAAAGCCTTGATGCTTAACAAACCTTTTCAATACTGCTGTAATCATTTTATCCTTGTGATTTTAAGTAGTCCTCATAGTTACCAGAATAGTAATGCATGCCATCTTCTTTAAGCTCGACAACTTTGGTAGATAGTGATGAAACAAACTCTCTATCGTGACTGACAAAGATAAGTGTACCCTCATAATTATCTAGTGCAAGGTTAAGTGCCTCGATTGATTCCATATCTAGGTGGTTCGTTGGCTCATCCATCACCAAAATATTTGGTCTTTGTAGCATCAACTTGCCGAATAACATTCTGCCCTTCTCACCACCAGAAAGTGATTTAACACTCTTGATAATATCATTCTTGCCAAATAGCATTTTTCCAAGAATACCACGCATCGACTGAATATCATCTTTCTCACTCTTGAATTGACTCATCCAATCTAGTACCGTCATATCCTGCTCAAAATCAGCAGTATGATCCTGTGCGTAATAGCCAATATTTGAATTTTCACTCCACTTGATCTTACCTTTATCAGCTTCGATCTCACCGACCAAAGTACGTAGTAAGGTAGTTTTACCAATACCATTTTGACCAATGATAGCCACACGTTCACCGACTTCAAATAAGAAGCCGATGTTTTTTAAGACCTCAACACCATCAAAACTTTTTGCTAATCCCTCCACTTCCAATACGTTTCTATGGAGTTTGTTTTCTTGGTTAAAGATAATGTACGGGCTCACTCTTGAAGAGGGTTTAATATCATCAAGCTCAATTTTTTCAAGTTGCTTTTGACGTGATGTTGCTTGCTTAGCTTTAGAAGCATTTGAAGAAAAGCGAGAGACAAAATGCTTAAGCTCTTTAATCTTAGCTTCTTTCTTAGCGTTATCCGTTTGCATTTTTTCCTGAATAGCCGTTGCAGCAATCATAAATTGATCGTAATTACCTGGGAAAGTATTCAATGCACCGTAATCCAAATCAGACATGTGGGTACATACGCCATTTAAGAAATGTCTATCGTGAGAAATAATCACCATGGTGGCTTTGCGTTCATTTAAAACATCAACCAGCCAACTAATAGAATTGATATCCAAGTTGTTGGTTGGCTCATCTAATAACAAGATTTCAGGATCAGAGAACAATGCTTGAGCAAGCAAAATACGAAGCTTCCAACCAGGGGCAATCTCACTCATTAAGCCGTAATGTTGCTCCTCAGGAATATCCAACCCAAGTAACAACTCGCTGGCAGAAGATTCAGCCATATAGCCATCCATCTCGGCAAATTCCATTTCTAATTCACCAACCTTAATGCCGTCTTCGTCACTCATTTCTGGCAAAGCATAAATACGGTCTCTTTCTTTTTTAACTTTCCAAAGTTTTTCATGCCCCATGATCACTGTATCAACGACACGAAACTCCTCATAAGCAAATTGATCCTGGCGCAAAACACCCAATCGTTCACCATCACTAATACTTACCGTACCATTAGAAGGTGTTAACTCACCCGTTAAGATTTTCATGAAAGTTGATTTACCACAACCGTTTGCGCCAATTAAGCCATAGCGATTACCACCTTGGAATTTTATAGAAATGTTTTCAAACAAAGGTTTTTCACCAAATTGCATGGTGATATTGGCAGTAGAAATCATAATAGCTGGGCAAATTTACAAAAAGCAACATTATCCCCTAATCACGATAAAAGCTCAACTATTAGCCATTGCTTTTAGGGTATAAAATATAAGCTCTTTAGTTATTCATATTACAACCTTGATATTTAATAAAACCGGCCAATCTCCTGATATAAAACTACTCGTCACTATTGTAGTTTTAATTATTTTCGGCTGGATTATGTCCTTTTCTGCCTCACTTGCACACTTTGATAGTTATTCCTATGTTGGTAAACAAGGGTTTTATATTGTGCTCGGTCTTATTGCAGGTTTTTTTGTTTTAAAAACACCACTTTCATTTTTTAAAAAACACTCAGCTTTTTCTTTTATTGCCACTCTTGTGTTGCTTTTACTTGTGTTCTTGCCTTATATTGGTGCTGGAAAAATTAATGGCGCATATCGTTGGATCAGTGTTTTCGGGTTGTTTAATTTTCAACCTTCTGAAATGATGAAATTAACCATGATTTTATTTATGGCCGGTTTTTTAATTCGTCAAGAAAAAGAAGTGACTGGATCTTTAACCGGTATAGGAAAAACCTTGATTATTGTTGCCTCATCTGGCCTACTAACAATACTGGAAACTGATTTAGGTGCCACTATTATTATCACGCTTACCGCACTTAGCATGTTGTTTATTGCCGGCTCTTTTATCAAAGAGTTATTTATGACTGGTACCGGTTTATTTGTTGCAGCTGGCATTGGTCTTTATATTGACGGTTTAAATAATGGCGTTCGCTGGATACGATTAACAGAATTTTGGCAAATAGAGTTATGGTCCAATAATAGTGAAAAAGTCTATCAAACCAAGCAAGCCTTAATTGCTATTGGCAGAGGGGATTGGACGGGCACTGGACTAGGCGCTGGTATTCAAAAATATGCCAAATTACCTGAGTCTCATACTGACATGATTTTTGCAATTATTGGTGAAGAGCTTGGTGTTATTGGCATGTTATTTGTTTTGTTTAGTTTTGCTTATATTATTAACAAAGGTTTTAATATCGCCAAAGAGGCACTTAAACACGGCAGAAAATATAGCTCTTATGTGGCGTTTGGAATATGTACTTGGTTCTCAATGCAAGTCGGTGTCAATATTGCGATGAATCTTGGTCTGATACCAATCAAAGGCTTTACATTGCCACTGATCAGTTATGGCGGCAGTAGTATGATTTTTTCTATTATTGCCTTAGCAATCATTCTTAGAATCGACATGGAAAACAGAGCGCCTTATAGTAAACAAAGAGATTATGTCTAAACAAAAAAAGACAATTTTAATTATGGCTGGTGGCACCGGTGGGCATATATTTCCAGCCTTAGCCATTGCTAAAGAGCTTGATCAACGCTCTGTTAATATTAAATGGTTAGGATCAAAACTCGGTATGGAAAATACATTAGTACCTAAGCACAATATTCCATTACACACAGTCAGCGCCGTGGGTTTGCGCGGTAAAAATAGGTTGGCACTAATCAAAGCACCCTTCTTATTAAGCCTCGCTTTTATCCAAACAGTACGTGTGTTTGCTAAAGTAAACCCCAGTGTTGTACTTGGTATGGGTGGCTTTGCTTCAGGTATTGGTGGCTTAGTGGCTTGGCTGTTGCGTGTGCCATTAGTCATTCACGAACAAAACTCAATTCCCGGCACCACTAACAAACTTTTATCAAAGATTGCCACACAAACTTTTCAAGCATTTGATGATACTTTTGATCGATCAACTGAGGTTTTCACTTCTGGCAATCCTGTATTGTTTAGACCTAAAAAGAAAAGCGCTAACAATAAAAAACTCAACTTATTAATCGTTGGTGGTAGTCTAGGTGCCAAACCTATTAATGATATTGTTACTAGACTCGATATTGATATCAATATTTGGCATCAGACTGGTAAACAGCACCTAGATAGTGTTAAAGCCCAATACAATAATAAAAATGTAAAAGTAGAGGCGTTTATTGATGATATGGCAAAAGCTTACGCTTGGGCAGATATTGTGCTTTGTCGCGCAGGCGCGATGACAATTTCAGAGCTAATGCTCTCAGCCACGCCCAGTATTTTGATTCCACTACCACATGCAATTGATAATCATCAATTTTACAACGCCAAAATCCTTTCCAATCATAACGCTGGTATTTTGATTGAGCAAAAAGATTTAAGCCTTAAGCTGCTTGAAAAAACACTGCTGGATATTGATGATACGCAGATTCAACAAATGTCTGACCATGCAAAACAGCTGGCCAAACCTGAGGCTGCAAAGATGATCAGTGACTACTTGCTTGAGATTGGTTAATGCCTAATCTGCTAAATAACGCTTGATCAGTATTGGTGTCAGGGTTATCCGTTGTTAACAGCTGCTCGCCATAAAAAATAGAATTAGCCCCCGCAAAGAAGCACATGGCTTGCATTGCCTCACCCATCTCAGTACGGCCTGCTGATAAACGTACCACCGATTTTGGCATCATAATACGTGCAACAGCAATAGTACGCACAAACTCACTTTCTGTCGGTGGTGCTACTTTTTCAAACGGCGTGCCTGGAATTGGCACCAAAAGATTCAGTGGTACACTGTCAGGGTGCGCTTCTAAATTAGCCAAAGATCTGAGCATAGAAGCACGATCAGTTTGTTCTTCTCCTAAGCCTAAAATACCGCCACTACAAACATGAATATCAGCATTTTGTACAGATTCAAGCGTATCTAGACGGTCTTGGAAAGTTCGTGTGGTAATCACATTGGCATAGTTTTCTTTTGAAGTGTCAAGATTGTGGTTGTAATAATCCAAGCCCGCCTCTTTTAAAGTAAAGGCCTGTTCTTGCGTTAGCATGCCTAGGGTTACACAAGTTTCCATACCCATGGCTTTAACACCTTGAATCATAGGAATGACTTTGTCCAAGCTTTTATCAGTAGGATTACGCCAAGCAGCACCCATACAAAAACGGGTTGCACCCTTGTCTTTTGCAGACTGTGCTTGCTCAAGCACCAAGTCAATTTCCATCAACTTTTCACGCTCAAGACCAGTGTCGTATTTGGAGCTCTGCGAACAATAAGAACAATCCTCCGGGCAGGCGCCGGTTTTAATATTAAGTAGAGAGCTTACTTGTACATAATTTGGATCAAAATTATCTCTATGAATTGTGTGTGCTTTAAAAAGCAAATCGTTAAATGGCATGGCGAATAACGCTTCAACCTCTGCTAATGTCCAATCATTTCTAAGTTGTGTCATAATCACTAATATAATATTTTGATAGTTATTTTACGCTTCAGATAACAAAAAAGGCCGTGCAATTGCACGGCCTTTTTCTATGAATTGAAATTAAATATTACAAGCTGTAATACATTTCATATTCAACTGG
>QOAB01000069.1 GCA_003978285.1 Candidatus Thioglobus sp. | reverse complement strand
GAAGCACTCCAGGTGATTAAAACAAAACCAACCAAAGCCTCCATGCCCACTAAAAATCGAATAGAGCCTAGTGGCTCAATATCACCAAAACCTAGTGTAGTAAAATTGGTGAATGAAAAATAAACACTGTCCATCAACGAGCCATCAAAATTACCCTGTATTCCACCCCAATACTCATCTTGACTCATGAAAAAATACGCCAAAGCAAAAAACCATATTTCAACCACATGCGCAATCAGAGCAATAAACACCACCATAACAATTCTAAATCGATGCTTTATTTTAACTTTAGGCACCAACGTCGTTGCACGATATAAAAATTCATAATGAATCAACACGCTTAAAGTGACAATAATCGTATTAACCAATGCCGCTAGCCACATAATCAAAACTTCTTTATAATTAAAGTGATTATTGTACTCAAAAAATACCGGGAAAAATCAAAATGGGTTGTTGCAATACAAAAACTGACGAAAAAACACTGTGTTATTGCTTTAACATTAGTGAAAATGCCTATATAGAAGCGTTAAAGGCTGGAAAAGGTGATGTTTTAAAGGGTTTTGTGGTGTTTCAGACTAAATACAACTACTGTAATTGCGAAAACCTCAACCCTTCCAAGCAATGCTGCTTAAAAGAATTTAAAAAATTAGAAATTTCCGAAAAAATGCAAATGGGTGATTAAACGCTAGTTTTTAGATAAATCTCAGAATCATTTTCTATAAATTCAGCTGACTTTTTATCCATCTCTACTTGAATGGCATTAATCTTTGCAATTTCTACCGTATCCATGGTTTTGATGTCTTGGCTGATTTTCATAGAGCAAAACTTAGGGCCACACATTGAGCAAAAGTGCGATGTTTTAGCCGCTTGCTTAGGCATGGTTTCATCATGATACTTACGCGCTGTATCTGGGTCTAAGCCTAAGTTAAACTGATCTTCCCAACGGAATTCAAAACGTGCCTTGCTTAACGCATTGTCACGAATCTGTGCACCAGGATGGCCTTTAGCCAAATCTGCTGCGTGAGCAGCAATTTTGTAAGCAATGATCCCTTCTTTAACATCATCTTGATTTGGCAAGCCTAAATGCTCTTTAGGTGTTACATAACAAAGCATCGCACAACCGTACCAACCGATTTGCGCCGCACCAATCGCTGAAGTAATATGATCATAACCTGGAGCGATATCCGTGGTTAATGGGCCTAGCGTATAGAATGGCGCCTCGCCACATTCCTCTAATTGCTTGTCCATATTTTCTTTAATCATCTGCATTGGTACATGACCAGGACCTTCAATAAAGGTTTGTACATCGTGCTTCCAGGCAATTTTAGTAAGCTCGCCCAGGGTTTCTAATTCGCCAAATTGTGCTGCGTCATTGGCATCAGCAATACAACCTGGACGCAGACCATCGCCGAGTGAAAAAGTAATATCATATTGTTTCATGATTTTACAAATATCTTCAAAATGCGTATAAATAAAACTTTCTGTATGATGCGCTAAACACCATTTGGCCATGATAGAACCACCGCGAGACACAATACCCGTAATACGATTAATCGTCAGTGGCACGTGCTTCAAACGAACGCCAGCATGAATAGTGAAATAATCCACACCCTGTTCGGCCTGCTCAATTAAGGTGTCACGGAACACTTCCCAGGTTAAATCTTCAGCAACGCCGTTGACTTTTTCCAGTGCTTGATAAATAGGTACCGTGCCAATTGGCACAGGAGAGTTTCGAATAATCCATTCACGAGTTTCATGAATATTTTTACCCGTTGAAAGATCCATAATGGTGTCAGCACCCCAGCGGATACCCCATACCATCTTGTCGACTTCTTCTTCAATACTTGAGCCGAGTGCTGAATTACCAATGTTGCCATTAATCTTCACCATGAAATTACGACCAATAATCATTGGCTCAGTTTCTGGGTGGTTAATATTCGCTGGGATCACTGCGCGACCACGGGCCACCTCGCTACGTACAAATTCAGGGGTAATTTCGTCAGGAATATCTGCGCCAAAACTTTCACCCTTGTGCTGACCAATTTGATCCTTGTAATCTTGCCATTTGCAATTTTCACGAATGGCAATATATTCCATTTCAGGGGTGATGATACCTTGCTTGGCATAATGCATCTGCGTGACGTTTTTACCTTCTTTTGCACGCTTAGGCGTTTTCAAAAATTCAAAACGTAGTTCATCTAACTTGGCATCATCCAGGCGCTCATTTGAAAAATTGGAGCTCATGCTATCAAGGGTTTCACAATCGTCTCTTTCATCAATCCAAGTATCACGAATATCTTTCAAACCCTTACGTAAATCGATTTGCACAGTAGGATCAGTGTACGGGCCTGAAGTATCATAAACATGGATAGGGTCGTTCTTTTCAGCTAACTCACCGATGGTGTCAGTCAGTGTAATTTCACGCATTGGAACTTGTAAATCTGGGCGAGAACCCTCGACATAAATCTTGTGTGAATTGGGAAAAGGTTTAATAAACGCCGCTTTGACGCTTGACATACTAGTTAAGGTTTCGCTTGTTTGCTTCATTGTTGTATAATCGATGAAATTATTAAGAGTTTAAATTAAGATGACAATTTTAACCCATAGACCACGTCGTATGAGAAAACACGCACATACCCGTGAATTAATGCGTGAAAACACCCTAACAACGGATGATTTAATCTTTCCTATTTTTGTTATAGAGGGTGAAAATAAACGTGAAAGTATTGATTCTATGCCAGATATAGAGCGCCTAAGTATTGATCAATTACTCATTGAAGCGCAAGAATTGGTTGATTTAGGTATTCGCGCTGTGGCTTTATTTCCTGTTGTTTCAGAAGATAAAAAAACATTAGATGCAGCTGAAGCTTTTAATGAAGATGGTTTAGCTCAGCGAGCGGTACGTGCACTTAAAGCTAACCATCCAGGTTTAGCGGTGATTACCGATGTTGCTCTTGACCCATTTACCACTCATGGACAGGATGGGCTAATTGATGATTCTGGCTACGTGCTGAATGATGAAACCATTGAAGTTTTGGTTAAACAAGCCTTATCGCATGCGCAAGCAGGTAGTGATATTGTTGCCCCTTCGGATATGATGGATGGGCGCATTGGTGCGATTCGAGAA
This sequence comes from Candidatus Thioglobus sp., assembly GCA_003978285.1. Next base: position 2,903 of record QOAB01000069.1, on the reverse strand, counting down.
GCACTGGAAGAAGATGGATTTATTCATACTAATATTCTAGCCTACTCTGCCAAATACGCATCTAGCTATTACGGCCCCTTTAGAGACGCAGTTGGATCAGCTGCAAATCTTGGTACTTCAAGTAAAGAAACTTATCAAATGGACCCTGCTAACTCAGATGAGGCTATTCGTGAAGTAGGGCTTGATATTGACGAAGGCGCTGATATGGTGATGATTAAACCTGGCCTGCCTTACCTAGATATTGTTTACCGTATCAAGCAAACTTTTGGCATGCCAACGTTTGCCTACCATGTGAGCGGTGAGTATGCACAAATTAAAGCGGCCAGTCAAAATGGCTGGATTGATGAGCGAAAAGTAGTGCTTGAAACCCTACTTTCTTTTAAGCGCGCTGGTGCTGACAGTATCTTAACTTACTACGCCAAGCAAGCGGCTATGTGGTTGAAATAGAATAATTAATTTTCTATATTAAAATATAATAATATTCTTATATAGTTTCCAAATTAGTGTATAATACTCAACTATCATTCAACCCCTAATTTTAAGAATTTATTATGGAAAACAAATCACTTTTTGCAGCAATATCACTAACTATTGTATTAATTTCAGGCTTCTTCTTTTACAACAACCAAGTTAGTCAGCTTGAAAATGAAATTACCAGTATTACTACTGAGTACAATACAAAAATTAATGCCACACAATCTATCGTTAGCACTGAAAATAACACTGACACTTCTATTTATGAAGATCTAAACAATCAATTGATTGGTGCTCGTTCTGCTTTACAAGCAGCACAAAAAAAGCTCACATTAGCCACTAGTAAATCTAGTGTTTTAAACGATGAAATGGTTCAGATTCACGATGCTCGTGTTGAAGTAAAAACACTTAAAGGTTCACTTAAAAACACTCAGAATTCATTACAAACAACACAATACGAGTTAAAAATATCAGACACAAAACTTGATTACCTTGAAGATTTATTCAAGTCGCAAAATAAACAAACCGTCACTAAAAATATTGCTCGTATTCATGAATTAAAAGATACATCAACCGGTATTGCTATCACAGGCCTTATTGTGCCGGCAATTGGTGTGGCGACTTTAATCTCTTATACAACGCAAGAAATTGATAATTACTGTGCCAACATTAAAAACACCATGGATTTGGAGAAAAAAGTATTTAATAAAGTAGTTTCGCTTGATGCTCAAATGCAAGAAAACTACCACCAGCAATGTGAAGTTAGCTTAAAAGATAAAATCAAGAAAGGCTTAAAGAAATTTCAAACTGCTAAAAAATAAATTAAATCACTCTGTTTTTAATTAAATCTTCAACCACCTCTGGCTCTGCCAAGGTGGAAGTGTCACCCAAATTATCATAATCATTTTCAGCGATCTTCCTTAAGATACGACGCATAATCTTACCACTACGCGTTTTTGGTAAGCCCGGTGCAAACTGAATCTTGTCCACGGTTGCAATGGGTCCAATTTCAGAACGAACCAATTTTACCAACTCTGCTTTTAATTCATCGGTTGGCTCAACGCCATTCATAATCGATACATAAGCATAAATGCCCTGGCCTTTAATATCATGTGGATAGCCCACTACTGCCGCTTCTGAAACATTTTCATGCAACACTAGGGCTGATTCAATCTCGGCTGTACCTAGGCGGTGTCCTGAAATATTTAATACATCATCCACTCGTCCGGTTATCCAATAATAACCATCTGCATCGCGTTTTACTCCATCGCCAGTAAAATACTTACCTGGAAAGGTTGTAAAATAAGCTTCCATAAAACGTTCATGATTGTTATAAAGGGTACGCATTTGCCCTGGCCAAGATCTAGCCAAAACCAAAATACCTTCGGCCTCACCTTCTAATACTTCACCTTGTTCATTGACCACTTGTGGCTCAATACCAAAAAACGGCATACTGGCTGATCCTGGCTTTAATGCAGTCGCATAAGGCAAAGGTGTAATCATATGACCGCCTGTTTCTGTTTGCCACCAGGTATCCACCACTGGGCAATTACCTTGGCCAATCGTATGATAGTACCATTCCCAAGCTTCTGGATTAATTGGCTCACCTACCGTGCCTAAAAGTCGCAAACTAGAGCGAGAAGTTTTATTGACAAAATCATCACCACCACCCATCAGTGCACGAATGGCTGTTGGTGCGGTATAAAACGTATTCACCTGGTGTTTATCAATCACTTGCCAAAAACGAGAGCAATCAGGATAAGTGGGTACACCTTCAAACATGAGTGTTGTCGCACCATTTGCTAACGGACCATAAACAATATAAGAGTGTCCTGTTACCCAACCAACATCTGCCGTACACCAATACACATCACCCTGCTGGTAATCAAAGGTGTATTTGTGTGTCATTGCCGCATAAAGCAAATAACCGCCAGAAGTATGCAAAACACCCTTAGGCTTGCCCGTTGAGCCTGACGTGTAAAGAATAAATAAAGGCGTCTCTGCGTCAAATGGCTCGCACGGGCACTCAGCCAGCACGTCACTTACTAAATCGTGATACCAAACATCTTTAATACCCCAGTGTACGTCACCTTTAGTATGCTGAACTACAATCACCGAATCTACACAATCACAAGCACCAATCGCTTTATCTACATTGGCTTTTAATGGAATCGCCTTGCCACCACGCACACCTTCGTCAGCAGTAATAACAATCTTACATTCTGAATCTAAGATTCTGTCTTTAAGCGCTTCAGGTGAAAACCCGCCAAACACGACTGAATGAATCGCGCCAATACGAGCGCAAGCCAACATGGCGTAGCTCGCCTCAAGAATCATTGGCATATAAATACAAACACGATCGCCTTTTTTAACGCCCAGATTTTTTAAACCATTAGCAAATTTTGCCACTTTATCGTGTAGCTGTTGGT
>QOAB01000141.1 GCA_003978285.1 Candidatus Thioglobus sp. | reverse complement strand
ACGTTTCACCCCTTTAAACTGATTCAGTGCTTCGCAAGCGATATCAAAAGGCACACCAATATGATGCGCAGCATAAATGGCACCTAAGCCATTTTGCTTATTGTGTTCACCGAGTAAATTCCAGTTTACGCTAGCACCTTCGATGTCAAAACTGGTGCCTGTATCGGTTGTCTTTAGTTGCTGAGCAGGTAAGGTCTGCTCAGAAGACCACAAGCCTTGCTCAAGCACTTCATCAATGGCTTGTGTATTTTGTGGGTGAATAATTAGGCCATCACTGGGTACAGTACGAACCAGGTGGTGGAATTGTTTTTGGATGTCTTTGAGAGAATCAAAAATATCGGCATGGTCAAATTCAAGATTATTGATCACCAAAGTTTTTGGGTGATAATGCACAAACTTTGAGCGCTTATCAAAAAAAGCGGTGTCGTATTCATCGGCTTCAATCACAAAGAAGTTTGAATCAGTGAGTCGTGATGACACGCCAAAATCCTCAACCACGCCACCAATCAAAAAGCTGGGGTTGTAGCCCGCGTATTCTAAGATGCAAGCGAGCATACTCGCCGCTGTGGTTTTGCCGTGAGTGCCTGACACAGCTAATACCCACTTATCACGTAGGACATTTTCACTCAGCCATTGTGCACCTGAAGTATAAGTGTATTGCTTGATTAAAATTTCTTCAACACAAGTATTGCCACGCGATAGCGCATTGCCAATAATAAAGACATCGGCTTTGGGCATGTCAGCCACGTTATAGCCATAAGTGTAGTCAATATTTTGTTCATCCAATTGCGTACTCATCGGTGGATACACGCCTTGATCTTGGCCAGTGACTTTATGGCCGAGTTGTCTGGCAATCAATGCCAGTGAACCCATGAATGTACCAGCAATGCCTAAGATGTGTATGTGCATTGTTATTTAGCTTGAAATTTTAATGAAGCAGAGTTAATGCAATAACGCTGCCCTGTTGGTGCAGGGCCATCAGGAAATACATGGCCAAGATGTGCATCACAGTTTTTACATCTGACTTCTACGCGTGTCATGCCATGTGCGTTATCTTCGATTGAAGATACACTATCGGCCTTAGCAATATCGTAAAAACTGGGCCAGCCAGTGCCAGAATCAAACTTAGTATCGGATGAAAACAGGACTTGATTACAGCAAATACAAGTGTAATCCCCCTGTTCATGATGATTGACATATTGGCCAGTAAACGGCGCTTCCGTGCCGCACTGTTGGGTGACTTTAAACTGTTCTGGCGTTAATTTAGATAAATCCATTCGTGTATTATATGGGCATTTAAACTATTCTTCTTCACAACCATGAAAAAGTATTTAGTTGGCGGTGCAGTTCGTGATCGCTTATTAGGCATTAGCGACAACAACACTGAGAAAGATTGGGTGATAGTTGGCTCATCGTCTGATGAGATGCTAGATCTTGGTTATCGTCAAGTGGGCAAAGAATTCCCAGTTTTTTTGCATCCGGGTACACAAGAAGAGTATGCACTGGCCAGACTCGAGCGTAAAGTTGGTAAGGGCTACAAGGGCTTTGAATTTGATACTTCAAAATCAGTCACACTTGAACAAGACTTATCACGCCGTGATCTCACCATTAATGCGATTGCTGAGAAAAATGGGGAATTGTTTGATCCCTTTAATGGCCAAGAAGATTTAAACAATGGCTTGCTAAAGCATGTGTCTGACGCTTTTAGTGAAGACCCTGTGCGTGTATTACGTGTGGCACGATTTGCCGCACGATTTAAAGTATTTGGCTTTAAAGTGGCACACACAACCCATCGACTCATGAAAGACATGGTTACTTCAGGCGAGGTCGATGCCTTGACGCCTGAGCGTGTCTTTAAAGAGCTTGAGAAAGCATTGTCTTACGAAACACCATCGGCGTTTTTTAAGGTGTTATCGGCTTGTGGCGCTGATGCAAGGGTTTTCCCGATGTTGAATCATAGTGCACACACAACACATGACAACGAGTTTGAATTTTTAGACCATCTGAATACCCATAATCCAGTGATTAAGTTTGCTGTTTGGCTACATAATGAGCGTGTCGATACCATTGAGCAATTATGTCAGCATATTAAATGCCCTAAGGAATATACACAGCTTGCAACACTGACGAGCCAGTGGCGAGTGGTTGCCGACCAACTAGAGCAGCAAGACGCAGAAGGGGTGTTGGCATTTTTTAGCAGGACTGATGCACTAAGACGCAAAGAGCGTTTTGAGCAATTACTCTCAATATTTGTTTTGTTGGGTATTGAGGTTGAACCGATAAAGCAACTGCGTGATCAGTTGGGTACGATCGATATCGCTAGTCTTGATAAAAGTAATATTGCTAAGGCAATTAAGGATAAGAAATTGTCAATTATTGCGTTATTTTACAACTCGACAAAGTGAGTCGTATTCACAATATTCACAAGCGCCTTTAGTCGGCAGTACCTCGGCATCACCTTGTTGATAGTCTAAGCTGGTTTGGTCTAGTTGTTGTTGCCAGAGTTTGAGCTGTTCGTCCCAATCGGTGCAAGACTTTTGCCCAGAAGTTTTCTTTGGTAAGGAATCTTTGTCTCTGGCCAAACCGGTGATGCTGATTTTATCTGCCGCTGGTTTGATGAAGGCAATGCCATCAGCTGGATTGGTGGTGGCGTAAATGGGTAATTGCGGCTCTTTTATTGGGTTTCCACACCAAGGGTTGCTTGGTAATTTACCGGTTTTATAATCAAAGATAATGCGGTCGCCGTTGTCCATTTTATCAACACGATCAAGACGTGTGTTAAAGTGTAAACCAGCAACATTGGCTTCAATGGTTTGCTCGGTGGCAATCACTCTAAAGGCATCACGTTGTTTTTCGGTAGCGATGAATTTATGAATCAATTGTTGCAGTCGATCGTGCTCGATTTGGGTAAAGCCGGAGCGTCCATAACGCTTTAATTCATTTTGAATGGCGGCATCGATCAGCTGATTTAATTTGTCTTCACTATAGGCGATTAAATCAGCAGAAGATTGCACTTGCCGATAGATAGATTCCAATACTTTGTGCACTACATCCCCTTGCTCTGCACGATTAAGACCAAGATGCGGCGCATCAAATTTTTTAATATTAAGGCGATGGGCAAAGCCTTTAAAGGCGCAGGCCATTTGGTCTTTTAGAATACCCACGCCACCACTCACCTGCTTGTCAGTTAATGGTGTGGCTTGAGTATCGTTAATGGTTTCTAATAGGGCGGGCTGATACAAGTGTTCGGGTGTATCGATTTCGTTATTAAAAGTCAGTAGCGATGATCCGTGTTGCTCGCTTTCAAAGTGAGTTTTAGCATAAGAGAAATTCACTTGATCAGATAAATTGATTAAGTTATTCAGCGTGTCTTTGGCGTCTTTGGCAATCAGTTCAAAACTACTGTGAGGAATTTGATGTTGTGCGGCAATGTCGTTAGGGATAAAACTCGGCGCATTAAGCGCTGCTGGCAAGAAATCATCCGTCATGCCGAGTACCCACGCCTCGTCAAAATACAGGCCTTCTGCTTCTAAGCTGCCGAGTATTTGAATCGGTGTTTTGGCAGATTGTGCTTGGAAAATCACCTGGGATAACCAGGTTTGTAAATCGACAATGGCTTGTGATGCGCCAACTTTATCAGTGATTTGGGCTAATTGATTTAGCCCCAAGCTGGTTTGCTGGTATTTGTTAAATAATTGGTATTCAACACTGGATAGGGTTCTGTCTGTTGCAAAGCCCCAAGTTTGTAAATGCGTGTTAAAGTTTAGCAGCCATTGATCGTGTTTTTGTTGGCCGCTTGTAGCTTTAGAGCTAATGTTATTAATAAGTGTTTCTAATAAAGGCGTGTTAATTAAATGCGGACTAAGTTGGTTTAATTTAAAGTGTGTTTGCGACCAAGACAAAACTTGATTCACCAGCAATGCTCGGCTTGATTGTTCAGCCTGAGCATGAGCAATATAGGGCGAGGTAATAACGGCGTTAAAGGTCTCGGTGCTAATGCGGTTGCTTTGTAATTGCTGAGAGAGTTGTAACACTGAAAATAGGTGCCGAATAAATGGGTAATCAGTCAGCGGCAAGCCTAGAGAAATGTTGTAGGCTTTTTGCCCAGTGCCAATCAGTACATCATCGAAGACTTGATCAAAAATTGATTTGATTTGATGGTGTTCACTGTTGAGTTGTGGACTGACAATGGCAATGTGTTTTTCTGGGTGTTTGTTGTGCAAATCTTTAGCCCAAGTGGCAACATGGAAAATTTCATCAGACGTTGTGTTAAAGGTTTGGTTACTACTGTGTGTGTTTGGCTGATTTGCGCTTAAGACTTGATGGCCAATATTGACAAACAAGCTTAATTGCTCAGGTGTGAGTGTTTTAAACCCGTAAAGATAGGGTTGCTTAATTTCACGATCACGATTTAGGATGAGTTTGGATAGGTCATTGACATCAAGCACATTAAGCGTAAGTTTAGTTTGTTGGTAATCCAACATCCAAGTACTAAATAACTCACTATTTTGATGATGTGAATCAAGTAATTGAGTAGGCTTGATTAAATGCGCGTGGCAATAATCAATATTTTTTACCACTTCATCTAGTAAGCGATTATCAACTGTTTGGCCTAAGCGCGTCATGGATTGGGCGATGAGCGTTCTAGATTCGATGGCTAAAATAAGGCGTTTGGATGAGTTGGGATTAGTAGCTTTCCAAGTGTGCTGCAGGTATTGTTTCCAAGCAAAAGTCTGAGGTAGTGCTGAGGTGCCGTGTTGTAGACCCCAAGTTTTTTTAAAAGCTAAGACTTGTCGATTGTTAGCCAAAACAACACTGTCTTGGGCAGTGAGTTGTGCTAGATCGGCATTAATCCACATAGCCGAAGAAAGTATTGAGTCGACCCCAAATTGTCTCTAGGCCTTGTTTTTTTAAACTAGAAAAAAGCTGCACCTCTACATAAGGGTATGGCTCGATAGCACGCCTGACTTTGAGTAGTGCATTGCTCGCCGCACCTTTTTTGAGTTTGTCTGATTTGGTTAGTAAAATTTGCGTGGGTAGGTTGATACTGACGCACCAGTCCAACATCATTTGGTCAAATTTTGTGAGTGGACGACGCACGTCCATCACCAAAACTGCGCCCGCTAAGCAACGACGTTTTTCAAAATATTCGCTCATGTCAATGTGCCATTGCCGTTTAATGCGTTCAGGTACTTTGGCATAACCGTAACCGGGCAAGTCAACCAAACGACGGTTTTCGTCTAATTCAAAAAATACCAAATGTTGTGTTCTTCCAGGCGTACGTGATACTTTGGCTAATTTATTTTGCAAAGTGAGTGTATTGATAGCGCTTGATTTTCCAGCGTTAGAGCGTCCGGCAAAAATCACCTCAAAGCCTTGGTCATCCGGACAGCCTTTGAGCGATGGGCATGAGAGTAAAAATTTAGCCTGAGGGTAAGAATTGCGCATTATGAAAAACGGTGTATAATATTTAAATCGTGGTGGGAAGTAGGCACCATTATATAAAGGTTCATGGCGAGACTAAGCGTCATTTTTTTAAATAAGGAGAGAGTAATGAAAAAAGTATTATTAGTAGCAGCTGCGGCTGCAATTTCAATGGGTTCGTTTTCAGTTCAGGCATCTGGCGAAGCAATGTACAACAATTTAGGTTGTTCAGGTTGTCACGGTGCTGGTGGTAATTCAATGGTACCATCGTACCCTTCACTAGCGGGTAAAGATGCTGGCTGGATCTTTCAACAGTTAAAAGACTTTCAGTCTGGCAAACGTGTAGATCCAACAATGAATGCAATGGCGCCAATGGCTGCAGGCCACGAGCAAGCAATTGCTGACTTCTTAGCTGGAAAATAAATTACTGGCGGTTTTTAACCGTATCCGTAATTTTTAGGATTTAAGTTTAAATCCTAAATTATGATAAAGCCGATATTGAGTATAATATTGGCTTATTTTTTTACAAAAAGGAAACCTGTGAATAAATTAGCATTAATTTTTACTGTAGTACTGGCTTTAGCCTCAACACACACTTTAGCGGCAGGCGATGCAGCACTTGGTAAAACCAAATCGGCGACTTGTATTGGTTGTCATGGTGTCAATGGAAACTCAGTGGTACCAAGTTTTCCTAAATTAGCAGGTCAAAGCCAAGTTTATTTACTGAAACAGTTAAGAGAATTTAAAACTCACGATCGTAAAGATGCTACGATGGCCGGAATGGTAGCGCCATTAACCAATACGGATATGCA